>NZ_JAVRBQ020000087.1:0-31649 GCF_034531215.2 Nostoc sp. ChiSLP03a | reverse complement strand
TTTATAAAGCTGCATAGAATTCGATCCCCCCTAGCCCCCCTTATAAAGGGGGGAACCAGAAAAACATATCAAAGTCCCCCAATTTATCGGGGGATTTAGGGGGATCTAGATATGTGTAACTTCACATTAAATTGGTATTAGCTGCTTGCAAGAATGTCACAGAATCTGCACGAATTGGTTCAAGCGTGAGTTCGGTTTTTAAGACTTCAATTTGTTGCACCTCTATCCCAAGCAACCAACGCACGAACTCGGTTGGGTATTGTTCAGCTAAATATTTACAAACGTTGTCGTAACTCACCCTTTTCCTCTTCTCCTAACACAAAAAAACGGCCGCCTCCATAAGAGAAGCAGCCGTTTTAACAAATTATGTAACTACAAAGTATTAGTAATCGAAGTCGCCGCCGCCAGCACCAGCGCCAGCAGGAGCGGCATCTTTAGGTTCAGGCTTGTCAACGATAATACATTCGGTTGTCAACACCATACCAGCGATGGAAGCAGCGTTTTGTAGAGCAGAACGAGTCACTTTAGCAGGGTCAACAATACCAGCAGCTAACAAATCAACAAACTCGTTGGTTGCAGCGTTGTAGCCAATGTTGAAATCCTTCTCTTTGACGCGTTCAGCAATAACAGCACCATTCTGACCAGCGTTTTCAGCAATCCGTTTCAGAGGTGCGGGTAAGGCGCGAACCACAATCAAAGCACCAATCAACTCTTCATCCTTAAGGTTGCTCTTTGCCCAGTCTTCCAAGTCGGGAGCCAGGTGAGCCAGAGTTGTACCACCACCAGGAACGATACCTTCTTCTACAGCAGCTTTGGTGGCGTTAATAGCGTCTTCTAGGCGCAGTTTTTTGTCTTTCATTTCGGTTTCGGTCGCTGCACCCACTTTCACCACAGCGACACCACCAGAAAGTTTAGCAAGACGCTCTTGCAGTTTCTCTTTGTCGTAAGAAGATTCGGTTTCTTCGATTTGACGACGAATCTGTTCGACACGAGCTTTAACAGCAACTTCGTTACCTTCGGCAACAATTGTGGTGTTGTCCTTGGTGATGGTGATCCGGCGAGCTTTACCCAGGCTATCCAGCTTGGTGTTATCTAGCTTCAAACCAGCATCTTCGGTAACTAGTTGACCGCCAGTTAAAACGGCGATATCTTCTAGTAGTGCTTTGCGGCGATCGCCAAAGCCAGGAGCCTTAACAGCAGCCACGTTCAGCACACCGCGCAAACGGTTTACTACCAAGGTTGCCAAAGCTTCTTTTTCAATATCTTCGGCGATAATTACCAAAGGACGACCAGCACGAGCTACTTGCTCTAACACTGGTACAAGGTCTTGTACCAAAGCGATTTTCTTATCAGTCAGCAGTAGGAAAGGTTCATCAAAAACCGCTTCCATCCGTTCAGCATCGGTAGCAAAATAGGGAGAGATGTAGCCTTTATCAAAGCGCATCCCTTCAGTGATTTCCAACTCGGTGAACATAGATTTCCCTTCTTCTAGGGAAATTACGCCTTCCTTGCCCACCTTGTCCATTGCTTGAGCAATCATCTGACCAACTTCTTCGTCGTTACCAGCCGAGATCGCACCAACTTGGGCAATGGCTTTGGAATCTTCCACTGGACGGGCGTGTTGAGCAATTTTGTCTACAAGGAAGCCAGTAGCTTTGTCAATACCACGCTTGAGGGAAATTGCGTTAGCACCAGCTGCAACGTTCCGCAAGCCTTCTTTGACGATCGCATGAGCTAAAACGGTAGCGGTGGTAGTACCATCGCCCGCTGCATCATTAGTCTTAGAAGCAGCTTGACGAATCAGAGCTACACCAGTGTTTTCAATGTGGTCTTCTAATTCGATTTCTTTGGCGATCGTTACACCGTCATTAACGATTTGCGGTGCGCCAAATTTCTTTTCTAGGACTACGTTACGACCTTTGGGGCCAAGGGTAACAGCTACAGCCTCAGCCAGGATGTCAATGCCTCGTTCCAAGGCGCGACGGGCGTTTTCGTTGTAGATAATGCGCTTTGCCATAATTTCTTGTTAGTTGTCCTTTGTCATTTGTCATTTGTCTTTTGTTCTACCCTTCGGGAAGCCGCCCGGAGGGCATCTACGTCATTTGTCATTTGTCCTTTGTCATTGGCTAATGATAATGACTAATGACCACTAGATAACAACTGCTAAAATATCTTTTTCAGAAAGCAGTACATATTCTTCGGTGCCGAGTTTGATGTCAGTGCCAGCGTACTTAGAGTACAGCACCTTATCGCCGACTTTGATTTCCAATTCCTGACGGTTTCCGTCGTCATTACGCTTGCCAGGGCCAAGAGCCACTACTTCCCCTACTTGGGGCTTTTCCTTGGCGGTATCGGGCAAATACAGACCACCTGCGGTCTTTTCCTCAGAGGCGTTCACTTTTACGAAAACGCGATCGCCTAAAGGTTTAACTGTAGAAACGCTTAGAGATAAAGCTGCCATAATTATTTTCTCCAGAGTTTAGCACTCTCAACTCCTGAGTGCTAATTTATCGAAAAGTAGAGTCCAATGGCAAGAATGCCTTGAGTACGGGTTCCCGAACTAGAAGGTCATAGATGTACTTAAGTATAAATGCTTAATTATTTATACCTTGCGGGTTTTGTTCTGTAAGTTACGAAGAGAGTAGGGAATGGGGAATAGGGAAGAATTTTCATAACTCTTAATTATCCACTCCCTACTCTCCAGTCAACTTTATTTGCAAAGCTTGCAAATTGTTATAGAACTGTAATCAGGGAGCCGCTCGATGAGTAACAATACAGTGACAGCGATCCAGTCCAACCATCAAATTCCTAAAAAAACTCAATTTTTAGAACATAAGACTCTGAGTAATTGTGTAGAAAGTTTAGGACTTGCAAAAATTCAGCGAGACATTTTTATTTGCGCTGACCAGGCAATTGCTGCTCAAAACGAGCTAGTCTGGAATTCTGGGATTACTTAAAAAAGCGACTTAAAGATTTAAAACTCGATGAGCCGTACTAAAGTTATTCTATTTGCGTCTCTAAAACTAAAGCCAACTGCTTGCGTGTTTCTGGTTCTAGATCCATAATGGTGATTTACCCTGATGGTGTCTGGTATCGCCAAGCAAACCCGGAAGTTACTCTGCGGATCGTCCGAGAACACTGAATAGGTAATAAGGTGGTAGAAGAATATGCGTTTTCAATCCATCTTTTGCCTGAAACTTCCCTAGTTTCTTGTGAACACCTCATAGAGGCTTAACAACGAAAGGATATGGTATAGCAGTAGGCTTTAAGAAAGTGCGGGTTGGTTTTGAGGTAGGGTCATCTTTAAGCCAATACTTACTTGTAAGTCCGAAAGATTATTATTTAATCAGTGTTTTTTACCCCGCCCCTTTCAAAGCGATATATAATAGCGCATTATAGATACTACTGCTATACGTATCCTTGCTGGACTTTTGCTATCGAGCTACTAGTCTATTGAAAGTGCTCGGCATTTTTGAGACTTCGAGACAGCAAAGGCAAGTTAAGTAGGAAAAAGGACAACATCTCGAATAACCCACCATACGAGGATAAATATTCAAGACTTTGATGGACCGAAGCGCGACAAGTGCCACTGCTATGAAAGAGCCCAGCATGAAAGATCACAAACGACTTCTATTGATTGATGATGACCCTAACCTCATCTTGCTGGTGAAGGATTACTTAGAATTCCGGGGATATGAAGTCATCACCGCTGAAAATGGACGTGAAGCTCTGGAAATTTTAGAGCAAGATGTTCCAGACATGATCATCTGCGATGTGATGATGCCGGAAATGGACGGATATACTTTTGTGGAACAAGTCCGGCAAAACGAACGCACCAGCTGGATTCCGGTTCTTTTCCTTTCAGCTAAGGGACAAAGTGCAGACCGAGTTAAAGGTCTGAACAAAGGTGCTGATGTTTATATGGTCAAGCCCTTTGAACCAGAAGAACTCGTAGCGCAAGTTGAGTCCTCGCTGAAACAAACTATCCGTTGGAAAGAACACCAAGCAAAAGGAGGCGAAAACGGTTCCCGCATCCAGGTTCCCTTCGATGTGCAATTAACCCCAACCGAACTGAAAGTAGTTCAGTTTGTTGCTAGGGGTTTAGCTAACCGGGAAATTGCTGAAGAACTCAATGTTAGTCAGCGAACGGTTGAAAGCCATGTGTCCAATATGTTGGGCAAAACCAATCTCCACAATCGCACTGAACTAGCGCGGTGGGCGATTGAAAATCAAATGGCTTAAACAAAGTTAAGAGTTAAAAGTTAGGAGTTATGCATTTTTTAATTCCTAACTCCTAACTCCTAACTAATATTTACCAACCATCTTCTTCAGGGTTGGATTGGTACAAAACTTCTAAATCCAGTTCATCCAGGTAAGTCAAGGCACTTTCAATCTGGGAAACAGTGCCCCGTAGTTCCAGCTCAAAGCAGCTATATTGTGGCACGTTTGCGCTTATCTCCGCAGTAGCAATAATGACTGTGATACCATAGTGAGAAACCAGTCGTGAAATGACTGGTTCCTCATGCAAGTCTTTAGGAATACGAACCTGGATGCGAGTTTGGGTGCGTCTATTATCTAAAATATCAGTATTAGATTTTACTTGTTTATTTGGAATTGCCATTCTAGCTTCCTATTCGACTTCTGGGATGAGGGTTTGGCTTTGCACGACTTCTTTTAAGACTAGCGTTACTCATCCTATGCACGCAAACGGTAGCAAATGATTCATAATTCATCATTAAGATTCGATGAGATGAATTATGGATTCCTATAAAAAAGTGCGATCGCATTTAAGTGGATTATAAACTTATTAACTTATAAGTTAACTTTTTTGAAAAATGAATAAACATCTTGGAGAATAATTCTCCGGTGAAATCTTAATTCAAGTGTTGCTTTTATGATTAACAGGTAATGCTATTGGAATTTCGATCGTAAATTCCGTTCCACAAGCAAGTTCAGACTTTAGCTGGATATTTCCCTGATGTTTTTCAATAATTTGATGACTAATTGCTAAACCTAGTCCCGTTCCTTTGTTGATAGGTTTAGTTGTAAAAAAAGGATCGAATATCTTGCTTTTAATTTCAGAATCTATTCCATTACCGTTATCTCTAAATGTAATTATGACTGTTTCTAATTGAGTTACTTCAGTTTGAATTACAATTTGCTTTTGTATCTGATTATCCAGCTCTAGTAAAGCATCAATGCCATTACTAAGGATATTCATGAATACTTGGTTTAGTTGTGCTGGATAACATTGAACTGGTGGGAGATTTCCATACTTTTTAATAATCTCAATTTTTGGTTGTAGTCGATGATTTAAAAGTAATAAAGTACTTTCAATTCCTTCATGAATATTAACAGCTTTTTTATCCGACTGATCGAGTCTAGAAAAGTTTTTTAGGGACAGTACGATATCACGAATTCGATCGGTTCCTATCCTCATAGATGAAAGAATTTTTGGTAAATCATCGCTGATGAAATCAATATTAAAGTCGCCAAAATTTTCTTCAAACAAAGAATAGGAATCTGGATGTTCTTGTTGATATAGTTGGATTAAATTTAAAAGACAGTTTACATGGTTATTAAGATGATTAAAATTACCGTGAATAAAATTAACAGGATTATTAATTTCGTGCGCTAAACCTGCAACCATCCGACCCAAGCTAGACATTTTCTCTGTCTGGATCAATTGAACTTGGGTAGTTTGTAATTCCCGTAAAGTATTTTCTAACTGTTGTGCTTGAAGTTGGGCAGTAGCAGTTGCACTAGTGAGTGCTTTGAGGTTATTGTAAGCTTTGGAATGATAACGAATGCGGGCAATTAACTCAACTGGATCTGGTAATTTGATTAAGTAGTCATTAGCGCCTTCAGTAAAAGCTTCTGCTTTGAGCTTTGCTTCTTCTTTGCTGGATAACATGACTATTGGTACATCACAAGTTACTGGATGAGAGCGAAACCAACGCAGTAACATTAATCCATCGATATCTGGCATGACCATATCCAAAAATATCACCGTTGGTTCTATGGCGATCGCATCTTGAATAGCTTTAGCTGGATTACTTGTGTAGTGAAGGGAAATATCTGTTTCTGTCGCAAGTATCCGACGGAAGGCTTCGCTGATAATTACCTGATCGTCAATTAGCAAAAGCCTGACTATGGATATTTTGGCATCCAGAATAAATGGCGCAGCTTGTGGAGTTTGTGGTTGACTCCAGTTTGGTGATAATCTTGCTGTCTTTGGAGATATTTCTAAGAGTGCTGTTTCTTGCAGGTTCATTTAGCACCTCTAAATAGGTCTTTGTTTTCAAGACTACAAACTAGTAAGTCAAATCTACTAGTCTGCAATTGTCGCAATTATATCTCAGTAATTAAAAACGTTAGTGTTTTGCAATACTTCGTAAAGGTGTTTTAAGTATCTGCTTTCATGTATATACCTTATTAAGGGTATAATAAATTACTTAACTAATTAAGCATTTGGCCGTAAATTTGATGCAGGCTGATGCGATCGCCTCAACTGGCAAAACCTCTACCGCAGCTTTTAATTCCACTGCTACTTTCGGCATACCATAAACAACGCAAGTTTTGCGGTCTTGAGCAATAGTATGCCAACCTGCTTCGCGCAATTGTTTTAAGCCTTGAGCGCCATCTCCACCCATCCCCGTCAGTAACGCCCCAACCCCTTTTCCAGTCCAATTTTTAGCCACACTCTTGAAGAAAACATCAATTGATGGACGATAGAAAAAATGTAGTGGTTCTTTGTCATAGCCAAAGGTGAGGTCGGGACGCATCACTAAATGAAGATTTGTGCCAGCAAGCAGAACTTTACCAGGCTGTGGTGTAGAACCTGCGATCGCTAGTTGCACAGGCAGAGGAATTTGCTCATTTAACCAAGCGGCAAAACTTTGAACAAATTGGGCATCTATATGCTGAACAACAACCACCGCCGCCGGAAAGTCTTGAGGAAATTGGCAGAGAATAGTTTTCAATGCCTGGGGACCACCAGTGGAAGCCCCGATAACGATTAGAGATGGAAGTGATTTTGAGTGATGGACAGGCGGCGATCGCCGATGTGAAGATTTGCCAATTAAACAGGCGATCGTGGCAATTTTATTTAGTAGCCCATCATCTCCTAAGATAGGCGTGTTGATGGCATCCAAGGCTCCATAGCCCATTGCTTCAAAAATCTTGGCTGCATAGCGATTAACACTAGCAGTTACCATCACAATCGCGCAGGGAGATTGCCTCATGATATGCCGTGTAGCTTCTACTCCATCCATGCTGGGCATCAGTACATCCATCAAAATCAAGTCAGGAGTATCAGCCGCACACTTACTCACAGCTTCCGCACCATCGTAGGCAACCCACGCCAGCTTATAACCTGGTATTTTTACCACAGCTCGCCGCAGTACCTCTACAGCCATGAACATATCGTTAGCGATCGCAATTCTCACAAATTATGGCATTTCTCCAAAATAACGCTACAAATACAACAGATAGAAACCCAGATAAAATCTAGGACTTACGCATTGACAAAAATCTCATCTATCTCCCTGTACTGTCTGTCTAGTAATCAGGATTCTTGCCGAATTTGGTTTCTGATAAAAAGTTGTTCTGCATTAAGTAGGATGACCAGTAGCCCTATAGATGATCTAGCGATTGCCGGAGTTGCCCAGTTGTGATTCACCAGGTCGGGGATGGTTATAACAAGCATCAATGCAATGATGAATATTGGTAGAATCATGACAAAATTTCGATCCCAAGCAGGTTTATCGCGCAGTCTCGCTTCGCTTCGTAGTACGCGATTACGCCAAAATGGAAAAGTACTTAGGACAGAGGTAAGGTATAACAGTCCAGCATTAATTAGCAGGATTGTTTTAAAGTTTGGAGCGATGTCAGAATGTCCAAGGAAGATCGCTGTTAGGCAAGCTCCCGCTGCTAGATACAGAAAAGTAAACAGGCTAAAGTGCTTCATTGGTTACTCCTTGTGCTTTATAAACTGGAGTTTAGACTATATGGCGTAAGTCCTAGATTCAGCTCTTTCAAGGTGGTGAAATTTGGAACGAAAATTGGTAATTTCAACATTCAAAAAGCCCAAAATCTGAGCGGAGGATTCAAAATGGTAGCACTGAAACAACGTATCTTCGTTCGTCACCTTGAAAGTGCTAGTTCTAAAATCTTACTTTCTTAATTACGAATTACGAATTATTATCAAGCCTCTCCAATTAAATCAATCACCGCCTTTAACAGAGTGTCGTCATGAAAGCTGCTCTTAGTTAAGTAGTAGTCTGCACCTGCTTCTAATCCTTGCAGTCGGTCTTCTTCCCGGTCTTTGTAAGAAACGATAATCACAGGTGTTTGCTTCAACTTGGCATGAGTTTTTATCTGGCTAGTGAGTTCAAAGCCGTTCATTCGGGGCATATCAATATCTGTCACCACCAAGTCATAATCGCCGCTGCGGATTGCATTCCAACCATCAATGCCATTAACCGCCACTTCCGCTTTGTAACCATTGTTTTCCAAAAGCTTGCGCTCCATTTCGCGCACAGTGATCGAATCATCCACCACTAACACTCGCTTGTAAGTTTTGGTAACTGCCTGATGAGCAGACTGATTTACCTGAGAAAGTTGTCCGCTAGAAAACACCTTCGCAATAGAACGTACCAAATCTTCAACATCGACAATCAACACCGGGGAACCATCATCCATCAGGGCGGCGGCGCTAATATTGGCGACTTTACCAAGGCGGGGATCTAGAGGGCGGACAACCAAATTGCACTCACCCAAAAACCGATCTACAACTAATCCATAACGATTGAGGCGATCGCTAATTACAATCACTGATAGCGATTCTACATTCACCGCAGGCGAGGCTAACTCTAAAACTTGACTTGCCAAAATCAACTCCACAGGTTGATTATTCATCAGGAAAAATGGGCGATTTTCCGATACAGCAATCTTAGACTTCGATAAGATCAACACCTGTTCAATGCGTGTCAGTCCAAAAGCATAGGGTTCGCCAGCAATTTCTACCAACAGGGTGCGAATCACAGATAACGTTAGCGGTAACTGCAAGTGAAAGGTCATACCCCTTCCCAACACAGAAACCGCCCGCAGCGTGCCGCCAACTTCCCGGACTGTGCTATGAGCGATATCCAGCCCCACACCTCTACCCGAAATTTCGGTGACAGTTTGGGTTGTGGAGAAACCAGGCAAAAATAAGAATTCCATCAACTCAACTTCGGTAAGTTGGGCTGCCATTTCCGGGTTTGTCAGTTGTTTACCGATCACAACTTGGCGCAAAAACTCTATATCGATTCCCCGTCCATCATCTGCAACGGTGATAAACAGCATTCCGGCACGATGGGTAACTTCAATCCGAATAATTCCTTCTTCTGGCTTTCCTGCTGCTAGACGCTCCTGAGGTAGTTCAATGCCATGATCGATCGCATTTCGCAAGATATGAGTCAAGGGAGCTTCCAGACGTTCTAGAATATCTCGATCTACCAAAGTAGACTTACCAACGATTTCCAGTTTCACCCGTTTACTCAATTGTCTTGCTAAGTCGCGCACCATCCGCGGAAATCCCTGTCCCCCATCCGCAAAGGAACACATTCGAGTCGCAATAACTTCTTGATATAGGCGCTGGGCAAGGTTAGCAGAACGCTGAGAAAATTGTTCTAGTTCGTTTTGGCGATCGCTTATCATCTGGTAACATTCGTTAGCTTTTTGATGAGTTGCACTCAAGGTTTCCTTAATTTGCCGATCCAGATGATAGTTGCCCAATAACTCCTGCAACTTTTCCAGCAGATTGGACAATTCCCCTTGATTGCTTCTCAGTTTCAGCAAAGAGTTAGCAAATGGTTCTAATAAATTCGCCTCAACTAAAGACTCTCCTGCTAAACCCATTAAGCGATTCAAATTTTCAGTACTCATTCGCACCGCCCGATTTTGGGTGATGCCCAGTTCTTCTAATGGGGATGGGGAAATAAGGATTGTCTGTTGGTTGTCTTCTAACTGCGCTGTTGTTACTAGGGGATGAATTTCTGTAGAGGTTGCCTCTGGAGTTTGGATATTAGCGATCGCACTCACCAACGATTGAATGCCAACATCTTCTAACATCTGTAAATTTGGGTTGGCTGTAACCATTTGAGCTATCTGCAAGAGCATATCTACCCCTTGCAGCAATATATCAATGCGATCGGCAGTTAAAGTAACTTTTCCCTCTTGAGCCGCCACAAAGCAGTCTTCCATGACGTGAGCAAGGTTGACAGCCGGATCGATTTGGACAATTCGCGCAGCGCCTTTGATGCAATGGGCTGCCCGCATTAAAGCTGCCAGTTCTGGTTGGAGATCGGGCTTCGTCTCCAGTGCCAACAGGCGATCGTTCAATACCACAACTTGAGCTTTTACTTCCATGTTGAATAAATCAAGCAAGGAAAGATTGCTAACATCAAATTCTTCTAACATTACTACACCTTCCTAGAACACCGATTCATTAATCCTGGAAGAATCTCTCCCTCAACCCCTTTTCTACGAGACTACGGTAGTGTACACACAAGTCTCTCGATCTGCACCTTTGATGCATCGCCCTGCACGTTTGTTGTATCGACTCGCACCTTTGTTGCATCGACCTACAAAAATTAACCCACCCTACGTTCCACAGCAACTTTAAAAGACTTGTGTACACCACCGTAGCCTACGAGTAGAGGGGAGTTTAGCTCCCCCTTCCCTTGTAGGGAAGGGGGTTGGGGGGTTAGGTCTTTGATTACAGCACCTTCTTAGCTAAGGTGGTGAGTAACAATTCATCATCCAAATAGCTGACACTGTGGGATCGCTCCATTTGCGATCCGCCAGGTTGCCAGTGAAATAATCCTTTTGTATAAGTTTGAGTCAGACTCTTAGGCGGATCTTGTAACTCATCCCGGTGAAATCGGTGTACTCCATAAAGTTCATCTACACCAAACACCCAAATTTTATCTGCCTTTTCCAGCACCACCATGCGCGAATACACCACTGGACTGAGTGTTTGTACTGCTGTATCGGCAGTTGCCAGATTCAAGAGATCGCTTAAAGAAATACACAATAGTAATTCGCCTCGAATACTTACCAATCCCCGCAAGATTTGATTGCTGCGATGCGGTATGGTATGAACCACGCTAGAAAGAGAAATTTCTTTGAAGATTTGGGCAGAAAGCGCCAGCCATTCCCGTTGCAGACGAAAAATCACAACTGTGATTTGAGTGGTGGTTAAAGTATGGGATATCTGGGAATTTTCATCAGTTCTAGATTTAGCCAGTAACTCAGTCCACTGATGGCGATAATCTTCAGATATGGAGCGCTCTAGCAAATAGCGTCCAGTAGTAGAGTAAACGGGGCAATTGCGGCAATGGGTATAAGTGGCTAATTGGGGACAGGAGCGATCGCCCTCAATGCCGATAAAATTCCAACAACGTTCAATATTTAATGGCGTAGTGGGGTTCATAAGGGCTGCTCAAGAGAATTGGTGCAGGGGTATAACGTTTTCTGCTTCCACCTGAAAGCGGGCAATCTCTTGACGCAATCCCTGTGCCACTTGATTTAGTTGAGCTATGGCATGATTAATTTCCCGCAAGGAATCCGTACTTTGCACAGAGGTACTGCTCAATTGCACCATCGTTTCACTAATTTGTTGCGCTCCCACAGATTGGGTTTCCATACCCTGGTTGACAAACTCAAATCGCGGATTCAGGTCTTGCACTTGCTGGATAATTTGTCCAACCTGTGTACTAATATTGGCAACATCTTCTATACTCCGCCCGACTTCTGCGGCAAACTTGTCCATTTCCATCACACCTGTAGAGACTGACGATTGCATCTGCTTCACCATCTGCTCAATATCGAGGGTAGCAACGGCGGTTTGATCTGCTAGTCGGCGAATTTCTCTAGCAACAACCGCAAAGCCCAAGCCATACTCTCCAGCTTTTTCGGCTTCGATCGCCGCATTTAATGACAGCAGATTCGTTTGGTCTGCCACCTTGGTAATTGTGACAACAATAGTATTAATGCTATTTGCCTTTTCGCTAATTACTCCCAATCGAGCAGCGATCGCATTAGTGGCTTCTGCTAACTGCCGCATAGTGGTTTCCATCCGCACTATATCTTTTTGACTATCATTGGCTGCTGTCGTTGTGATTTGGGAAATGGTTGCAACTTGTTCCATTGCACTTACTAATTCTCTAGAGGTAGCGGAAATTTCTTTGGTAGCAGCAGCTACCTCATTAGTAGAGGCTACTTGCTCAATCAGCGTCCCTTCTAACTGTTTACCCGAAGCTGCTATTTGAGTAGCTGAGGAAGTAACCTGTATGCCTGAATGCTGTACCTGACGAATCAGAGTGTTCAGATTCTGAGTCATGCTTTGGAAAGCAGTTAAGAGTCTATTCATTTCATCTTTGCTATTAGAGTTAGCCGCAATTTTAGTTGTTAAGTTTCCCAAAGAAATTTGCTCTGCAACTCTAATCACACTAAAAATCTGAGAAGTAATTTGTCGAGCGATTACAAACCCAAGAATAATCGCAGTTACCGGGCCAATGGCAATTCCTACAGAAATCCAGAACATACTCCGACCCACATTCTGTTCGACTTCTTTTTGTGTATCTGATATGAAATTTTCATTGAACTTTACAACTTTTTTTGCTTGTTCTATAGTTATTTTAAATAATGCCTCTTCCCGTTTTTTTATATCAGAATCAATTTGATTGCGTAAATCAAACACCTTTTGAATATTAACTGGCATAGCTTTTTGCTGTCCTTGAATAATTAATTCAAGCTGTTTTTTCCAATAATTCTTAATTCCATCTTGATTTACTTTTTGCTCAAATTGTAATAATTTTTCATGAACTTTTTTCCAATCTCCCAAGTTTTCTTTAAGTAAGTTATACTCTTTTAATTCTTCTTCAGTGGATGGAGTTGCGTCGTACTGTGCAATACCTTCGTTAATCTGTTTCCAAGCGTTCTGGATTTCAGCGATCGCACTCTCTCTTTCACTAACAGTAATTTCAGGATTAAATAATAATCGTTGTGCGGATTGAATTTGTGTCTGCCCTTCTTTAATCTTCCATACCCCAGACAAGCTGGGGATGTCATTCAAGGTTAGTGAGTTAATTGACTGATTTAACTCGTTGGTAACGAACCATGCCACCAAGGCCATTACGAATACAATCAGTCCTATGAATAAAAATGAACCGATTAACCGGGTTTGCAAGGTGATGTTCTTGAACATTGGATATCTATTGTTCCTCTGTTGCTGTAAAATTCATTCGTTTATTAGAATTCCCAAATCACAAACAAGATGAACAGTTTGTATTTTTATTTTTAAACAAATTATTAAGTAGCTAGCTTAGTTCAGAGATTATATTTTACTGATGATGTAAAACAATTGAGATATTTCCTCAATTGTTGATTAGATTGATTGCTGAGGAGTTAAAGTAGAATATTCTGTTTTCACCTGAAAGCGGGCAATCTCTTGACGCAATCCTTGAGCAACTTGATTGAGTTGAGCGATCGCACTATTAATTTCTCGCAGAGAATCGGCTGTTTGCACTGAAGTACTACTCAAGTGCACCATCGCATCACTAATTTGTCGCGCTCCTTGAGACTGTATTTCTGTACCTTGACTTACTGCTTCAAAACGTGGTGCTAAATATTGTACTTGGTCGATAATTTGACTAACTTGAGAACTAATGCTGGCAACATCTTTTACACTTCGTCCAACTTCAGCAGCAAATTTGTCCATTTCCATCACGCCTGTAGAAACGGAAGATTGCATCTGCTTCACCATCTGCTCAATATCTAAGGTAGCGACGGCAGTTTGGTCTGCTAGTCGGCGAATTTCTCTAGCTACTACAGCAAAACCTAAGCCGTATTCTCCAGCTTTTTCCGCTTCAATCGCAGCATTTAAAGACAACAAATTAGTTTGGTCTGCCACTTTCGTAATTGTGACAACAATATTGTTAATATTGTTAGCTTTTTTACTAATTACACCAAGTCTGGCAGCTATAGAATTGGTAGCTTCTACTAGTTGGCGCATGGTAGCTTCCATCTGTAATAAATCTTTTTGACTATCACTAGCTGCTCTATTCGTGGCTTGTGACATTCCTGCCACTTCTTCCATCGTTTTCACCAGTTCTTTAGAAGTCACAAAAATTTCCTTAGCAGCTGCTGTCACTTCATTAGTAGAAGCTAATTGCTCAGTAATTGTAGCTTCCAATTGTTTGCCTGATGCTGCTATTTGAGTTGCTGAAGAAGTCACTTGTATCCCAGAGTGTTGTACTTGACGTATAAGTTTATTCAGGCTCTGGATCATATTTTGAAAGGCTTTGAGAAGTTGGCCAACCTCATCTTTAGTGTTAGTTGTATCTTCAACAACAGTTTGTGTCAAATCTCCAACGGAAATCTTATCTGCTACTTCCAGAGCTTTACCAATTTTTTTACTCAAAACTTGGGTAATAAAAAAATTGGTAGCAAACGCAATTAAGAATGATAACAGTGATGCAATTATAGTTAATGAAGTCAAAAAAAATAAAGCATATTTAGTTGAATTGATACTTTGCTCCATATTTTGATTTTCGTTCAGTTCAAATTCATTACTTATTTTTTCAAAGTCATCGGCAATCATCTTAGATTTTTGTAAAAAAGCTTCTTTGATGACATTATTTTTATCTGTTGTAGCTAGCGGGTCGTTAACCAAATTATCTTTAAATTTATTGTAATCAATATAAACTTGATACATATTTTTTAATCGGTTTTTTTGTTGAAGGTTCTCTATAGTTTTATTTACTAACTCGAATGCCTCTTGAAAGTCACGTTCATCTTTTTTATATATTTCTAAAGCATCCTTATTTATTTGAGAGTCAAGTGCATATCTGCGAATTCTGCGATCCATATTGATCAGATCGATATACATCCGACTTTTACCAGCTAGGGCAGTTTGTGAAATACCTACTTGTCTAAACGTCAGTGATATTTGATTGGAAGTCGTATACACCATGACACTAAAACCAATCATTAAAACTGTTGGAATAGAAAAACCAACTAAAGTTAAATCTTTGATTTTCCAATTGGTAAGCATTTTATATTTCTTTAATTTGTGATTAGATTTATTGCTGAAGTCTACTTAGACAGAAGTAGAATATTCTGTTTTCACCTGAAAGCGGGCAATCTCTTGACGTAATCCTTGAGCGATCGCATGATTAATTTCCCGCAGAGAATCCGTCATTTGTACCGAAGTGCTACTCAACTGCGCCCTTACGACCGATTCATTTGTTGTAAAGATTTTTGACATCATGTTAAAAAGTCTTTTGAAACACTTGCAATTCTTAGAGTTCCCAGATCGGAAACGAAATTAACAGTTTGCATATTCAATTTTGAAACAAATTATTAAGCACTATCCTGATTCACTTCTTCTTTAGTCGGTGAATTCGCTGCCAAAGGATATTTGCGCTACCAATATTTCCTTGATGTTCTCTAAGTAATGCCAAATGAATAAGTGCCTCTTCATGGGTAGGTTGTAGGTAGATTGCTTTTTGAAAAGATTGTTCCGCCTGCTCATTTTGTGACATTGCTTGCTGTACCTGACCAAGTAGAAGATACGCTTCAATACTGACCTGATTTTGGTTCAGATAGTCGTTGCATAATTTAGCAGCCTCATTCAACTGACCTTGATTAGCTAAGTTTCTGGCTGTTTCTAACAAATTTTCCTTCTGGTCTTTTGGTAATATAAGGTTTTGAGGAGGAAGATTCAATCTCGCTTGTGCAGCAAACTTGGAATGGTTTTTGTTCGGTAGTTGTCGCTTATTGAGAACATCGATATTTTTGCTTGTAAAGTCTTGTTTCTGAAGATTGGGATAATAATTTTTGCGAATATTCTCGCACGTTGGGGACTTTCGATGAGTAACCACTGAATCTTGACGAACTGAAACAAATTGAGTTTTCGATAGTAACCAAGCTTCAGCATGTCCAACAAATAGCAAACCTTGCGGGTTTACCAACCTTTTTAGAACTCTAATAGTATGTACCTTGGTGGCACTATCAAAGTAAATCAGCAGGTTACGGCAAAAGACAATATCATAGGGCGGCGTACCCAATAAAAAATCGGTATCTACTAAGTTACCTTGCAGAAAATTCACCATACTTTTTACCTGTTCGCACAGGCGATATCCTGCCTCAGTTGCCTGAAAATATCGCTTTTGAAACGATTGGCTATTGCCGCGAAACGAGTATTGATGGTAGATTGCTCGTTGGGCTTTTAGTAGGCACTTGTTGCTAATATCAACAGCATCGATGTGAATGTTTGTCGAATTTAATCCTGCTTCCAAAAGAGCGATCGCAATGGAATATGGTTCTTCACCCGTTGCACAGGGTATACTCAAAACCCGCAGTACGCTTTGGGGATTTTTTGGCAACCATTCAGATAATACGTAATGCTTCAGAAATGCAAAAGACTCTGGTTCTCGAAAAAACCAAGTTTCTGGAACAATTACACTGTCAATCAGTGCTTCCCATTCCTGGGTAGATCCCTGTAACTTCCCTAGATAGTGGGCAATATCCGTGATGCCGCAATCTGTCATGCGTTGATAAATCACACTTGCGATCGCATCAGCACCAATAGAATTTGCATCTAAACCAATCTTGCTTTTTAGTAAAGCTTCAATAACAGATTGTGCCATTTATAGAGTCTTCAGACCAATCTAAAATCTAGTATTGTGATGACTTTCTGGCAAAAGATTGACTTGCTGTGCTTCTGACAACAAGTACTCAATGCGAAGACACTGAATCATCCCTCGATCATCTACAATCATTTTGCCCAAATATGGCGCTGTATCTATCTGGATATTGGGATCAACAAATTCAGACTTAGACTGGTGTAATGTTTCTACAACTTGTTCTGTCATCAAACCCAAAATATAGGGAGCCTTAAATTCTGTATTATTACTCCCCCAATAATTAACTAATACAATCCTAGTACTCAGATATTCACTGGAGGGTTTACCACGCATCAACTGGCATAAATCTATTACTGGTACAATGCGTCCGCGATAGTTAAAAACACCAGCGATATGTTCAGGCTGGTGGGGCAAAGTTTTGAGTACAACAAGTGGTATTACTTCTACAACCTGTCGGCTTTCTATGGCATATCGCTCATTCCCAATGTTGAGAAGTAGCATTAACACTAATTTACATCTCCATTGTTAGCTTTGATGTTCCTTGTAGGCTATGCAAGACACTTATTCTAGGGTAATTAGAAATTTATTGCAGGCATATCCTAAAAACTATATGCTACTTTGTCAAAGTTTTAGGGAACTTTATTAATAGAACTTTAGATTGCGATAAAAATCGATTTTTTAGGATATTTACTTTTGTGTAATGACCTATTGTATAAATCCTCATTGTCCAAAACCTGTTGACCCAGTGAATGCAAACAAACTGATTTGCTGTAACTGTGGGTCAGAAATACTACTGCAAGGTCGCTATCGGGTACTCAAACAACTAGGACAAGGTGGCTTTGGTAACACTTTTGAAGTTGACGAGTGTGGAAAAACTAAAGTTTTAAAAGTGCTAACTGAGAAGAACCCTAAAGCTATTGAACTGTTTCAGCAGGAAGCAAAGGTTTTGAGTCAACTAAACAGCGTGGGTATTCCCAAAGTAGAAGCAGATGGTTATTTTACTGTTTTACCTAAAAATAGCTCTCTACCATTGCACTGTTTAGCAATGGAGAAAATTGAAGGCGTAAATTTAGAGCAGTGGATGGAATTTCGTAATTATCAACGTCTTTCTGAAGTTCAAGCTCTCAATTGGCTCAAACAACTTGTAGAAATTCTTGCTTTAGTACACGCTCATCAATATTTTCACCGTGATATTAAACCTCAGAATATCATGCTGCGACCAAATGGGCAGCTTGTCTTAATTGATTTTGGTGCAGTTCGACAAATCACGACAACCATTTTGGCGGGAAATTCCCACACCAGAATTTTTTCACAAGGCTATTCACCGCCAGAGCAACAAAACGGTTATTCGGTACAGCAGTCTGACTTTTTTGCATTGGGACGAACTTTTATTTTTTTGCTCACAGGTAAGGAACCCCAGGATAAAGAAATTTATGACCCTTTGACTAACGAGTTGCACTGGCGAAAATATGCACTCAATCTTTCTCAACTTTTCGCAGATTTAATTGACCATTTGATGGCTCCTACTGCAAATCATCGTCCTCAAAATACGCAAGTGATTTTGCAGAAATTGAACGAAATTGAAAAAGCGTTACAAATGCCTAGAATACTGTGGCAGCAAACGAAAATTCAATCAATCAATGGGTCAAAATCTGCTGCGTCATCTAGTTCTGTCGCTACTGTATCAGTGGGTGGAGCCAAATCACTCAATGCTTCTTCTAAGCAAACTCAGACAAGCAAAAAATTTTGGCAAATTTTCATCGGTTTAGGAGTAGGATATTTTGCTGTTTTTACTGCTGCTCTTAACCTACCAAACAGTAAAAACCCGGTTTCTGTTTTTCCTGAAGAAAATGTCCCAGTGGCTATTCCTAGTTCAGTTCCCTCACCAGTTACCAAAGTTGATGAAACCCCAACGAATGCTCAACCTCAACCCACAATAAGCCCTCTAACTTTGCCTATATCTGACAAACTAGAAACTGAACAAGCTCAAATAGAAGAGATAGGAAAAGAAAAACTTCAGGCTGCTTTAAGAGCAGAGCAAGAGAGACAAGCAGCTATTAAAAAAGAAGCTGCTGCTAGAGTAGAAAAGGAGCAACTAGAGGCTGTGATAAGGCAAAAGGAATATCAATATACTTTGGTAGCACAAAAAAGGCAACAAGCCGATAAAGACAGACAGACAAAAATTAAATTGGAAAAGGCTAAACAGGTTTACTTGCAAATTAAGCAGCAACCAAAAACAAAAACAACTATAAAGCCCCTAAATAAACAGCAATTTTCAGATATAAAACAAGTCCCAAAATATGTAGTAAATGTAAATGATGATAGGGCTAATATCCCTAATCCTTGGGAATCTACATATCCCATACTTAAAAACTCTGATGAATTAGAACAAGTAATAAAAGAGAAAAATCAATGAGTAATTTTATAGTTAAAAGCTTAATAACTCTCGTAGTAACTAGCTCAGCTTTGTTGTTAATACCACTGAAAAGTGATGCACAAGTTAACATGAGGATACTAGCTAAAGTGGCTCATAGTTGTCAGAGAGATGCTCTATCTCCAGCATATTATCAACAAATGAATATTAACTTTAGAAAACAACATTACTTTGGAAAGAACCAAGCATTTATGAACCCTTGTATAAGAACTCGATACCATTACTCCTCTGTTTTGTCTAAACTTCCTTGGATGGCTTCAAAGGGAGAAATGCTACCTCAATATCCTGGTTATGTGGCTATTGCAGCAACAGTTATGAACTTTGCTGACGAAAAACCTCATCTTATAGAATGCATTGCTAGTAAAAATTCTCTAAGTCAACCATGCCAGAAAATAAATTTTTATATTGCTCAGACATCAATTAAGATTGAAAAAATAGATATAGGCTCTGTAGATGATCGGTTTAATTATCTTACTTATGTATGTCCTTCCTGTGCTATCACTCATGACAATATATTTTCAAAATAACTAATTGTATCAGCTTTTATTAAATGGTTTTTGGAACTTGAAAAACCACAACGAAGAGAAATTATGTCTCTTTTAGAAGATGATGAAACAGCTTATAATTTGAGAGGTGCAATAGCTCAGGAATCTAAATTAGCAGTAAGTGAATATTGGGAGGCATATACTAGAATTGAGCAGCAGCAACAGGAGCAGCGTAGACAAGAGTTACTTGGTAATTAGGTGATGTTTAAAACAGTAATCTAGTAATATGTTGGGTTTTCTTGCATAAGCCCAACAGTAACAAACTTAATTTTTACCAAAAATATCTAATACCCTTACTTTAAGGCTGCCATGTATGACAATATCTGTAAATTCATTGCTGAAAACTTCAAAGATGACTTGGCAACTTGGTTACTAGGTTCACCGATTAAATTAACAGAACTTAGCCCTACTGAATTATCAAACGAACCAATTCGCGCTGATTCATTAATTTTATTGCAATCTGATGATTTAGTTCTACATACCGAATTTCAAACCGACCCTGATGAAGATATGCCCTTTAGGATGTTAGATTATCGCGTTAGGGTTTATCGGCGCTTTCCTAATAAAGAAATGCGTCAAATAGTAATTTATTTAAGAAAAACAAGTTCAGAATTAGTCTATGAAAATAGTTTTAAATTAAACAACACTTACCATCAGTTTGAGGTAATACGCTTGTGAGAACAACCAACAGAAAGATTTATGAGTGTTCCAGGTTTATTACCCTTTGCAGTGCTAAGTCAGACAAACGACCCTACAATAGTATTAATCCAAGTAGCCAAAGCAGTTGAAGCAATTAGCGATCGCCAGCTACAAAGAAATATAGCTGCTGCCAGTGGAATTTTAGCAGGTTTGGTGTTAAAGAAAGATGTAATTAGCAAGATTTTCAGGAGTGAGATTATGCGCGAATCAGTCATTTATCAACAAATCCTAGAAGAAGGCGAAGCCAAAGGCAAAGAAGAAACAACAAGAAAATTGGCTTTAAATTTATTGCGAATTGGAATGAGTTTAGAGCAAATTGCTCAAGTTACTGAATTATCTATTGAGCAAATTCAAGTTTTACAAGAGGAGATTCAAAAATATTAAATTTTCATGAGTCGCTTTATAAAACACATAGCTATACAAGGAAAACCCGCATTAGCGGGTTTCAAAGTTTTTATAAGTCCGTGCAGAGGCGATTTCTAATAGCCTGATTGAAATTCTCCAACTAAAACTCAGCGCTTTGCGGTGTCCGAGGAAATGGAATGACATCGCGGATATTTCCCATACCCGTCATAAATTGCACGAGTCGTTCAAAACCTAACCCAAAACCTGCGTGTGGAACAGTACCGTAACGACGCAAATCAAGATACCACCACAAATCTTCTGGCTTTAACCCTTGCGCTAACACGCGGCGTTCTAATACTTCTAAACGTTCTTCCCGTTGAGAACCGCCGACAATTTCGCCAATTTTCGGTGCGAGAATATCCATTGCGCGGACGGTTTTTTCATCGTCGTTCAAGCGCATATAAAAAGCTTTGATTTGGGATGGATAATCTGTAACAATTACTGGCTTTTTAAACTGTTGTTCAGCTAAATAGCGTTCGTGTTCTGATTGTAAATCTAAACCCCAACTCACAGGATATTCAAATTTAACATCAGCTTTTTCTAAAAGTTTAATGGCTTCTGTATAAGTTAACCGTTCAAACTGATTATTAATAATATTTTCGGCTGTTGCCAACACAGATTTATCAATGCGTTCATTGAAAAACTCCATATCTTCTAGGCAGGTTTCCAACACAGATTTAAAAATGTGCTTGAGAAACGCCTCAGCTAAATCCATATCGCCTTCTAAGTCACAAAAAGCCATTTCTGGCTCAACCATCCAAAATTCTGCCAAGTGGCGGGAGGTGTTGGAATTTTCTGCACGGAAGGTAGGGCCAAAGGTGTAAACATTGCTAAAGGCCATCGCCATCACTTCCGCTTCCAACTGGCCACTAACTGTTAAATATGTGGGTTTAGCAAAAAAGTCTTGGCTGTAATCTACTGCTTGGTTTTCTGTGCGGGGAATATTCTTTAAATCTAAACTGGTAACGCTAAACAATTCACCCGCGCCTTCGCAATCACTAGCGGTGATGATGGGTGTGTGTACCCACAAAAAGCCTCTTTCTTGGAAAAATTGGTGAATCGCTGTCGAACAAGCATTTCTGACACGAAAAACTGCACCAAAGGAATTAGTACGCGATCGCAAATGTCCAATGGTTCGCAGAAACTCAAAGGAATGGCGTTTCTTTTGCAGGGGATATGTATCGGGATCGGCTTCTCCGTAAACTTTCACAGACTCGGCTTTCAACTCAATCCGTTGTCCTTTACCCAAAGAAGCCACTAGTACCCCTGTTGTCTCAACAGCAGCACCCGTATTCAATTTTTTCAATATAGCTTCGTAATCTGGCAAATCCTGATTAATGACGACTTGCAAATTAGCTAGTGATGAGCCGTCATTGACTTCAATAAAAGCAAACCCTTTGGACTCGCGCTTCGTCCGCACCCAGCCTTGCACTTGGAGGGACTCATCAGGTTGGCCACTTCGCAATATTTCTGCAATCCGTCGATTTACCATATTTACCCAGCATAAGACTTTAATATCCAGCCTATGATAACGCCCATTCCACCAAAGCGGACGACTTGCCAGAAAGGTTTTTTGAGGCTACGCCAAGAAAATAACTGGCTTTCTAAGTTCACTTCTAGCCTTTCCAACTGCTGTTGAATGTGCCGTAACTCTGCTTTGATTTCTGGTGTCTGAGATTTATTCTGCTTTAGTTGATCCCGGCGCTGTTGCCATTGTGCCTGTTCTTGGCGATCGCGTTGCACTCGAGCGTAACGTTCTTTTAAGGATAGGAGCGATCGCTCTACTTCCTCTAGTTCTTGTTCAAAATCTGGTTCGGGATTTTCTGCTGACGGCTGTGATTGTTTTGGCGGCTTCATTTACAAGTAGTAAACTAAGATTAAATATTAATCAATTGTCATTTGTCATTTGTCATTTGTCATTTGTAATTTTTCAAAGGACGAAGGACAAAGGACGAAGGACAAATGACAAAGGACTCATAATTATGTCTCAATCTACTCAACTGCCGAAAACCAGTCAACTGAATGAACTTAGTACTCTGGAACTAGCTCAAGCCCTGATGGAAAGACTGAGCATTTCACCTAACGATTGGCATCGCCTCAAGTCTAACCGCAATTCCCGCGCTAATGAACAAGTGGCAGCAGCTATTGTGTATCTTTTAAAGAATCAGCCAGAAGAAGCTCAAGCGAGATTGCAACAAGCAGTTGGTTGGTTAGATCGCTCCATTTCTGCTCCTCCCTGTCCGACTCACGGAAAAAGTTAGAAGTGATGAGTAAAGTTAGGAGTGATGAGTTAAAAGTTTTAAATTATTAACTCCTAACTACCCTACCGCCGCAGAGATAATCCCCGGCGATTTTCCATTTGTTTACAAAGCCTCAATTCTGTGCCTTTGCGGTTCCACTCTACCCGATCAAAAATTTGATGCAGAAGACATAAACCACGACCATTTTCTGACTCATCTGGTGGAAGATAGTCTGTTGGTTCTTCATTACTAGTAGATGAAGGAGTAAAACCACTACCTTGGTCTGATATTATCCACCAATATTGATTATCTATTACGGAAAAACGAACTAGAACTGTTTTACTCGGATCGAGATTATTACCATGTTTAGCTGCGTTGACTAGGGCTTCTTGAAGTCCTAGCCGCAGTTCTGCTTGTAATTTTGCTGGAATTTCTGCCAACAATAAGTCTAATATGGGACAAAGGTAGAGGGTTGAGGCAAAACTAATAGTGCCCCAATAACGTCCAACTGGACGGAGTGAAATAGTAATCACAAGAGAAACCCCATAGCTTTCAGTTAGCTAGACATCAGTTTGCTATTACAGTCACCCTGATAAAACTTGAGGTGGTCATGCTGCCTTCAAACTTGCGTCTTTAAAACTAAATTTTGAAAATGCTAGGGAGCATTAGTTCTATAGTCTGAATTGGAATTGTTTCGGTATATATCGGCTGGAATAAATTTGATAATGAACTCAGCAAATTAAAAATGTGCTGTTAATTTTAGAGAGTATTGGCATACTCTAATTAGTTGCCGATTTATAATTCACACAATCTTCTTCATGTTTTTCAGAACCTATGCTACTTGAATTTATTTAAACAAAATGAATTTTTATTTTTCGCTTAATTCAATTTTAGCATCTTTAGTATGCACTAGACTAAAAATTTCAAATTTCAGTTTTTTTGAAGGAATTACTAACCTTGTCAACAATGTGATAGCACAAGAAAGGCGGCAGCTTCAACATGAGCAGTTTGAGGGAAAAAATCAGCAGGTTGTACCCGTGTGATGGTATATTGCCCATCTTGACAAAGCAATTTCAGGTCGCGGGCGAGGGTAGCTACTTTACAGCTGACGTAAACGATCCTATATGGTTTCAATTGCCGTAAAGTATCTATGACTGCGCGATCGCACCCCTTACGTGGCGGATCGAGTATTACTACTTCTGGTATTGTGCCCATTTGGGGAAGCAATTTCTCTACTGCTCCGATAAGGAAAGTCACATTATCAATTCCGTTGCGGTGGGCATTCAAAATTGCTTGTTCTACTGCTGCTGGTTGCACTTCTAATCCTGTAGCAATACGTACTTTTTTGGCAAGGGGTAAAGTTAAAGTCCCAATACCACAGTAGGCATCAACTAGGAACTCATGCCCTTGAAGATTGAGTTCTGATTGAATTACCTGCAATAGTGCCTCTGCCGTTTCTGTATACACTTGGAAAAATGTATCTGGGCGTACTTGAAATTCCAGTCCAGCAAAATATTCATGCAGGTGGGAGACTCCAGCAATGCAACGGGTTTCTGATCCAAAGATAACATTTGTGCGATCGCTATTGCGATTGAGCGACACTCCCACTAACTGCGGATAGCGCTTTAACCATTCCTGGGCTTGGGTTGCAATTCCTGATAAATTCCAGTCCTTTACCACCAAAGTCAGCAACATTTCCCCGGTGTGTCGGCCAATGCGTAAACTGAGATGGCGAATTTTTCCTTGGTGGCGGTGTTCGTCGTAAATTTGCCAACCTTGCTGTTGAATATCCTGCTTAACTTCGGCAAGTAAAAGATTTAATCGCGCATCTTGGACTGGACATTGATTTAAATTAATTAATTGGTGACTACCTTTTTGATAGTAACCAGCTTGTACTTGTCCTGTTGCCGATATCCCTAGAGGGTATGTAGATTTGTTACGGTAGCCGAAAGCAGAAGGGGCGGCGAGTACCGGATCTACTGGTGGTTGAATAAAACCGCCAATACGTTCCAAAGCTTGGATAACTTGATTTTGCTTGGCTACTAGCTGGTAATCATAATCAATATGCTGCCACTGGCAACCACCGCACTTATCCGCCACAATACAACTAGGTCGGATACGGTGGGAGGATGGTGACAATAGCTTTTGGAGCTTACCGTGGGCGTATTTTGGTTTAACGTGTACTAAACGGACAATAGCGCGATCGCCTGGGACGGTATCTGGGACAAACACTACACGCTCATCAGCACGTCCCACACCATCGCCTGTATCACTCAGATTAGCGATCGTCACTTCAATTAATTCACCCTGTTGCCAAATTATTTTAGTCATTTGTCATTTGTCATTTGTCATTTTTTACTGGGCATTGGGAAAGACGAGGCAGGAGGCAGAAGTTCTACAATGTTTGAATTTTGAATTTTGAATTTTGAATTTTGAATTGATTTCTCCCCTGCTCCCCTGCTTCCCCTGCTCCCGACTCCCCCAAATAGATAAATTCAATACATAAGTAGCTCCTATCCCTTCACTTGTGTACCTCCAACTCGCTAAACTAACAGATAATATTTCAGGTGATTTCAATAATCATGACTGTAATTAGCCAAGTTATTCTCAAAGCCGACGACGAACTGCGTTATCCCAGCAGTGGCGAACTTAAAAATATCAAAGACTTTTTGCAAACCGGCGTACAACGGACGCGGATTGCGGCTACCTTAGCCGAAAACGAAAAGAAGATAGTTCAAGAAGCAACTAAACAACTTTGGCAGAAGCGTCCTGACTTTATCTCCCCTGGAGGTAATGCTTACGGCGAACGCCAACGCTCTCTATGTATCCGTGATTTTGGCTGGTACTTACGCTTAATTACTTATGGTGTACTTGCCGGTGACAAAGAGCCAATCGAAAAAATTGGTTTGATTGGTGTGCGGGAAATGTACAATTCATTGGGCGTTCCCGTGCCTGGAATGGTAGAAGCGATAAATTCCCTCAAAACAGCCTCCCTTAGCTTACTGAGTGCGGAAGACGCTGCCGAAGCAGCACCTTACTTTGATTACATCATTCAAGCGATGTCTTAATACAAAGTGTGTGCTGGTTCTAGGAATATACTTCCGGTCTACTAAAGTGAGTGCGAGATACTAGCACTTGATAGGCATAAGATCCCCAATTCGATCGTACCTTCCCCACATTTGGTAGTGGCTGTGGCAAAAACTCTGTCAAGTTACCAACCAGTTGTGGGGAAATTTTATGGATATGGGCATGGGGCATTTGACTAATGACTAATGACCAATGACCAATGACTAAGGACAAATACAAAAAACCGACAGTCCTTGATTAAGGCTGTCGGCTATTAAGTGTGTTCCCTATTAATGACTCGGCTAGAGTTCAGTTGTCATTAATTATGCCTAGTTACCAATCGCTGGGAGACGATCCTAATCATCGATATGTGTGATTCTCGTCACTTGATTGTTACATCTAAACTGCATATACCCGAATAATCTCTGAGTGGGACTAGACTCACGTAAGTAAAGGAGCTAGAAATTTCACCAAGATTAAAAAATCAAGTTATCTTTAAAGACTAAAGCATTTTGTGTGGTAAATATCTTAATCTTGTCTATCTTATGGTCGAAATAATCCTGTTGAGTGCATTCTGGGGTTGTACCACCCTTCTATCCAAGAAACAAGTTTGCTTGTAATAAAGGCTGTATAAGCATCTACTGCCAATATTTCCCAAGATAGAAATACAAGTATTTAGTTAGAGTTTAAATTGAAGAGCGATCGCGCTTCAATCTACAGGAAAGTAAAAGTGCGTAGCTTGCCGCCGTAGGAATCGTGTTTTGCAACATAATGAGTCAATCACAATAGCGCGATAAGCTAGAGTTAGCAGCAGAAGTGATTTACAACTGGCAACGAACCATCCGTTTATTGATGGCAATAAGCGTACCGCTTTCGCTGTTATGCTTACTTTTTTGAGCTTAAATGGCTACACTCTCGACGCATCCCAAGAGCAAGCTTACAACTTGGTGATTCAAGTAGTTTAGAAAGAAATATCCAAAGAAGAATTATCTACATTTCTGCAACTGTACTTACAGGGCAAGTAAATCGATAGAATAATGCTCTGTCCCCCCAGAGTGCATTACTTCCATGACTGCAACCTCAAAACCAGCTTTTTCCCCCCAAGAAATTGCGGCTGTTGGTCTTAAACCAGAAGAATACGCAGAAATTGTCCGTCGGCTAGGCCGTCATCCCAACAAAGCTGAACTGGGAATGTTTGGCGTCATGTGGTCTGAGCATTGCTGTTATAAAAATTCTCGACCTTTACTCAAACAATTTCCCACCGATGGCCCCCGCATCCTCGTGGGGCCTGGTGAAAATGCTGGTGTTGTAGACTTGGGTGATGGACTCCAACTAGCTTTTAAGATTGAATCTCACAACCATCCCTCAGCAGTCGAACCCTTTCAAGGAGCTGCAACGGGAGTCGGAGGTATTCTCAGAGATATTTTTACAATGGGTGCGCGTCCCATTGCCCTATTAAACTCGTTACGCTTTGGTTCCTTAGAAGATCCCAAAACCCAACGACTGTTTAGCGGTGTGGTGGCAGGAATCTCTCATTATGGTAACTGTGTGGGAGTACCCACCGTTGGCGGCGAAGTTTACTTTGACTCTGCTTACTCTGGTAATCCTCTGGTGAACGTTATGGCATTGGGGTTGATGGAAACCTCAGAAATCGTCAAATCTGGAGCATCTGGCTTAGGCAACCCCGTGCTGTATGTTGGTTCCACCACTGGGCGCGATGGTATGGGAGGCGCGAGTTTTGCCAGTGCAGAATTGAGCGATCAATCCATAGACGATCGCCCTGCTGTGCAAGTGGGCGATCCATTTTTGGAAAAGTCGTTGATTGAAGCTTGTCTGGAGGCGTTTAAAACGGGTGCAGTTGTCGCCGCCCAAGATATGGGAGCTGCGGGAATCACCTGTTCTACCTCAGAGATGGCGGCAAAAGGCGGTGTGGGAATTGAACTAGATTTAGATAAGATTCCCGTCAGAGAAATAGGGATGGTTCCTTATGAATATCTGCTTTCGGAATCTCAAGAACGAATGCTGTTTGTTGCTCATAAAGGGCGTGAGCAAGAATTAATTGACATTTTCCACCGTTGGGGACTTCAAGCTGTTGTGGCTGGGACAGTTATCGCCGATCCGATTGTGCGAATTCTCTTTCAGGGTGAAGTAGCAGCAGAAATTCCCGCTGAAGCTTTGGCAGAAAATACCCCACTGTATAACCGGGAGTTGTTGGCAGAAGCACCAGAATATGCGCGTCAAGCTTGGGAATGGACTGCTGATTCCCTACCTCCTTGCACAATTGCTGGAATAGAACTTCCAAGAGGACTGCAAAGTTGGAATGATATTCTCTTAACGTTGCTCGATACACCCACGATCGCATCTAAAAATTGGGTATATTGTCAGTATGACCATCAGGTACAAAATAATACAATAATGCTTCCAGGTGGTGCAGATGCGGCTGTTATCCGCTTACGCCCTTTGGAAGAGGACAAGGGGACAAGGGGACAAGGAGGACAAGGAGACAAGGAAACCCTCAATGCCCAAAGCGGTGTGGCGGCAACGGTAGATTGCAATCCTCGTTATGTATATCTTGACCCTTACGAAGGAGCTAAGGCAGTGGTGGCAGAAGCTGCACGCAATCTTAGCTGTGTGGGTGCTGAACCTCTGGCGGTGACGGATAATCTGAATTTTGGCTCTCCAGAAAAACCCATTGGTTACTGGCAATTGGCAGAAGCTTGTCGCGGTTTGGCGGAAGGTTGCCGAGAATTGGCGACACCAGTCACAGGCGGAAATGTTTCTTTGTACAATGAAACCCTCGATTCTCAAGGCAACCCCCAACCCATTTATCCCACTCCTGTTGTTGGAATGGTGGGCTTAATTCCCGATATAACCAAAATTTGTGGTCAAGGTTGGCAAGCATCCGGCGATCTGATTTATCTTCTGGGATTGCCTCTAGCATCTCAAATCAGTTTGGGAGCATCTGAATATTTAGCTACTATCCACGATACTGTTGCCGGAAAACCACCACGGGTAGATTTTGACTTGGAACGCCGCGTCCAGAAAGTTTGTCGTGAAGGAATTCGTAATGGTTGGGTACGTTCAGCTCACGATTCTGCTGAGGGGGGAGTGGCGATCGCACTAGCCGAATGTTGTCTTGCTGGCAATCTTGGTGCTCAAATCAATTTAGAAATAGCACCAACACAGTTAAACCACGGCAGTTGCTCCACTTGGGGAGACCCCAAGACCGCACTGCCTCGCTTAGACGAGGTGTTGTTTGCCGAAGGTGGTGCCAGAATTTTAATTTCTGTAGCATCAGCACAACAAGAAATTTGGGAATCATATTTACAGGAACATCTGAGTCAAGAATGGCAAAAACTGGGTATAGTTAGTAATTTTGAGACTGGTTTGGGGGTTTTCACCACTGATAACCAAACCTTAATCAAAGTTAGTATCGAAGATATGAACGATCGCTACTTCCATGCGATCGCCAAACGTCTCGCCATCCATACCACTACTTCTGAGCGCTGAATGCTGAGTATTTAGACTTCACTCACAACTATTAGCGTCTCTGAGCAAAATTACGGTACTGTTTTAATGGATGGTTAAAGATTTGTTAAGAACTTCCCAGCCATCTAATAACCCCAGTGACTGACTACCGATTTGAGATTTTGAATTTTAGATTTTGGATTAGGGGCGTTGCTTTTAGTTCATATTTTGCTCTTACCGAGCAAAAAATCAATCTAAAATAGCCATTCTCAAATCCCAAGCCGCATCCTTACTACGGTGCGATCAATCCAAAAGACGCTCTCTACGAGACGCTGCGCGAACGCGGACTCGCTGACGCTCCGCTATCGTCAATCGTTCGACTGAGTGTAGCCAAAGTCTCAAATCCAAAATTGATTGACCCCCCCCACCAGGAGCAAAGCTAGCATGATTTCTATTCATTCTGTCACTTCGGATGAATACCCCGACCAGACCAACAACCCAATCAATAGTCATGAAAATCAGTCTGACAAGCCAGAAGAAGCTTGCGGTGTTTTCGGGATCTACGCCCCAGGAGAAAACGTTGCTAAACTAACCTACTTTGGATTGTATGCCCTCCAGCATCGGGGTCAAGAATCAGCTGGTATTGCCACCTTTGAGGGTATACAAGTACATCTTTACAAAGACATGGGCTTGGTGTCTCAAATTTTTAATGAATCTGTCTTGGATCGATTGCCCGGTAGTCTTGCTGTTGGTCACACTCGTTATTCCACCACAGGTTCTAGCCGCAAAGCTAATGCCCAACCCGCAGTATTAGAAACCCGTTTAGGTTCATTAGCACTTGCACACAATGGTAATTTAGTCAATACCATGCAACTACGTCAAGAGTTGCTTGAGAATAAATGTAACTTAGTCACCACAACAGACTCAGAAATGATCGCTTTTGCGATCGCCGAAGCCATAGATAAGGGCGCTGATTGGCTAGAAGGTGGAATTCAGGCATTTCAACGTTGCCAAGGAGCCTTTAGTTTAGTTATTGGCACTCCCGTCGGCGTTATGGGTGTCCGCGACCCTAATGGAATCCGCCCCTTAGTAATCGGCACTTTGGCTGGTAATCCAGTCCGTTACGTTTTGGCTTCCGAGACTTGTGGTTTAGACATCATTGGAGCCGAATACCTGCGAGACGTAGAACCGGGTGAATTAGTTTGGATTACTGAAGAAGGTTTGGCTTCTTATCATTGGAGTCAAAAATCTGAGCGGAAATTGTGTATCTTTGAAATGATTTACTTTGCCCGCCCTGATAGCGTCATGCACAACGAGAGTTTGTACAGCTATCGAATGCGATTAGGACACCAGCTAGCTAAAGAATCTTTTGTAGATGCCGATATTGTCTTTGGTGTTCCTGATTCTGGTATACCTGCTGCCATTGGATTTTCTCAAGCGTCTGGTGTCGCTTACGGCGAAGGACTGATTAAAAATCGCTATGTTGGGCGAACCTTCATTCAACCAACCCAAACCATGCGGGAATCGGGTCTGCGGATGAAACTCAACCCCCTTAAAGATGTACTGGTAGGTAAACGAGTAATTATTGTAGACGACTCGATTGTACGGGGTACTACCAGCCGTAAACTAGTCAAAACCTTACGTGACGCAGGTGCAGTAGAGGTACACATGCGAATTTCTTCTCCGCCTGTAACTCATCCCTGCTTCTATGGCATCGATACCGATTCTCAGGATCAGCTAATTGCTGCTACCAAGTCAGTAGCAGAAATTGCCAAGCAACTGGAAGTAGACAGCCTCGCCTATCTGAGTTGGGAGGGAATGCTAGAAGCGACACGAGAAGACACCAATAGTTTCTGTTCAGCCTGCTTCACTGGAGATTATCCCGTGACGATTCCTGAGCAAGTGAAGCGTTCTAAGCTGATCTTAGAAAAGGTAGTGGTGTAGAAGCTGAGGGTATTATATCAAGTTCGGATGAACACTTATAATTAAGCTGCCCTTGTTTTTGGCCACCAGTAGTAGCAAGTTAAACCAGAGATTAAATCATGTTGTTTCATTAGTTCTTGACAACGAAGTAGTAACAAAGCTTCTAGTTCAT
>NZ_JAVRBQ020000086.1:0-7664 GCF_034531215.2 Nostoc sp. ChiSLP03a | reverse complement strand
TTGGCGAGAGACGCTCACCCAACAGTTGCGATCGTAGATGAATATTGTGCAGAGTATAAAGACCTGTTTAAAGAAGTAAGAAATTATGAGTGCTTCAAATATTTACATCTGGGGATAATGTCACCAATCAAAAGAAAATCGGGCGTTGCATAATAAAGGGATGAATTGAGGGTATCTACTGTGCAATGTCCATACTGCGGATCTACAAAAATTCGTAAGAACGGAAAGCGAAGAGGTAAACAAAATCACATTTGCATATCATGCGATCGCCAATTTATTGATTTGTACGATCCACCAAAAAGATATTCTGAGGAATTGAAACAAGAATGCTTAAAAATGTACCTTAACGGTATGGGTTTTCGCGGGATTGAACGAGTGAAAGGAATACATCATACTACTATTATTTATTGGGTCAAACAATTGGGAGAGAAACTTCCGGACGTACCGAAAGAAGATGTAATTCCAGAAGTTGGAGAACTTGATGAATTAGAGACATTTGTTGGTTCAAAAAAAACAAAATTTGGTTATGGACAGCAGTAAATCACTTTACTCAAGGTATTTTAGCCTGGGTTTTGGGAGACCATAGTGCCGAAACTTTTGAGCCATTGTGGAAAATTGCTAAACAATGGAAAAGCTATTTTTATGTGACAGATGGCTTATTGTTTACCCAAGCTTTATTCCAGATGGAGACCAAATTGTCAGTAAAACATATATGACACGAGTTGAAAATGAAAACACTAGGCTTAGACATTATTTGGCACGCCTTCACCGAAAAACTTTATGCTATTCCAAGACAGAAGAAATGCTGAGATACTCGGTTAAATTATTACTTCATCATTTGAAGTATCAAACTGTACCTACATAAATCGATTCATCCCTTCATTCAGCAACGCCAAATCTTTGTATACTCCGTCGCCGACTTTCAAATTTTATCGGTTGTGGAAATACTGTTGCTAGTTTCTCAATTGTCACAGTTTTATGAAATTGCAATAGCATTAGTAAGATTTCTAGCATCTTGTACTGTGCGGGTGTCAGTACATTTTGAAAGCAGTTTTGGTAGAATTTAGATAACATTATCATTTGATAGGTCTTGTTGAGAATACCTGACCTATCTTTTTTTACCCCAAAACGGTCACGCTCCTCTATTTTCTTGGCTTCAGCCGCTTTGTCACCCCTTCATATCTTTGATTTCAACTTGGTATAAATTTCTGGCATTGCGAATTGGGAAAAGTAGCGAATTGTTATGAGGGACTATTTTGCGTCTTTGCTCTCGGTGTAAACGCCCACTGTCGTCGATCCCATGAATTACTGATAGGGAGAATCGTACTCCTTTTTCACTCTCCACCTCCCTGAATAATTTGAGTTAATTCATTGCAGCTATAATTTGCTTCTGACCAAAAAGTATTGGTTTTCCCGAAAACAACCATCAATTCCTCTCGATAGCGTTATACAACATCAAGTTGATGGGAATACTAATGTCAGTAAGGAAAAAAAAATTCTGTCATAAGGTATGTAGAGATGGCGACTGTGAACTATATCCCCATCATTCCAGGATATCAAATTAACTCTCAACTGTATGCTGGCTCTAGAACCAACGTGTATCGAGCTATCCGCCAATTAGACCAACTTCCAGTCGTTATTAAACTTTTGACCTTAGAGTATCCCAGTTTTAACGAATTACTACAATTTCGCCATCAGTATACAATCAGTAAAAATCTCAACATTGCTGGAATTATTCATCCCTTATCGCTGGAAACCTATAGCAATAGCTATATTTTGGTGATGGCAGATATTGGAGAAATTTCTTTAAGAGAATACATTAAAAACTCAAGCTTATCCTTAATAGAAGTTTTAAATATTGCTATTCAACTAGTCCGTATTATCCACGATTTACACGAAAGTCGCATTATTCATAAAGATATTAAACCAGCAAATATTCTGATTTATCCCCATACAAGACAAATTCAACTCATTGACTTTAGTATTGCTTCATTATTACCTAAAGAAACCCAAGAAATTAAAAATCCAAATGTTTTAGAAGGAACTATCGCCTATATTTCCCCAGAACAAACAGGCAGAATGAACCGTGGTATCGACTACCGCAGCGATTATTATTCTCTGGGTGTAACATTCTATGAAATATTAACTGGAAAGTTACCATTTAATTGTGATGACCCGATGGAATTGGTACATTGTCATCTGGCAAAAATGCCATCGCAGCTAGAAGCCAGAAGCAAAGAAATACCAAAGGTTTTATGGAATATTGTCATGAAGTTAATGGCAAAAAACGCCGAAGATAGATATCAAAGTGCCTTGGGATTAAAGCATGATTTAGAACTTTGTTTAGCCCAAATCCAAGATACAGGAAAAATTAGAGATTTTGAAATCGGTCAGTGGGATGTCTGCGCTCGCTTCCTCATCCCGGAAAAGTTATATGGCAGAAAAGCAGAAGTAGCTAGCTTATTACAAGCATTTGAGCGTGTGGCTCACGGCACATCAGAAATCATGCTAGTAGCGGGATTTTCGGGGATTGGGAAAACTGCTGTCGTGAATGAAGTCCACAAACCAATTACCCGTCAGCGGGGTTATTTTATCAAAGGTAAGTTTGACCAATTCAATCGTAATATTCCCTTATCCGCCTTTGTGCAAGCTTTACGCGACTTAATGGCGCAATTGTTGTCAGAATCAGATACACAATTGGTACACTGGCGCAATCAAATTCGTCAAGTTCTTGGAGAGAACGGGCAAGTTTTGATTGAAGTAATTCCAGAATTAGAACAGGTAATTGGTAAACAACCACTTGCACCAGAACTATCGGGAACGGCGGTACAAAATCGGTTTAATTTACTCTTTCAAAAGTTTATTGCTGTCTTCACCACAAGGGAACATCCACTGGTAATGTTTCTGGATGATTTACAGTGGGCAGATTTAGCTTCGCTACAGTTAATTAAACTGCTGATGAAAAATCAAAAATATCTTCTTTTATTAGGTGCTTATCGAGATAATGAAGTGTCAGCCGCACATCCATTTATGTTAAAGGTGGAAGAACTCAAGAAGGCTGGCAAGACTGTTAATACTATTACTCTTGCCCCCCTTGAGTTGAGTGATACCAATCAGTTAGTGGCTAATACTTTACATTGTACGACACAGATATCGCTGCCTCTAACAGAATTAATCAATCGCAAAACTAAAGGCAATCCTTTTTTTATCACGCAGTTTCTCAAGGCTTTATACGAAGATAAACAAATTAAATTTAATCACCAGCAAGGTTATTGGGAATGCGATTTTGCTCAAGTCAATGTGCTATCTGTGACTGATGATGTGGTAGAATTTATGGCTACTCAGTTACAGAAATTACCCCAGCAAACGCAAAATGTCCTGAAGTTAGCTGCTTGTATTGGTAACTCTTTTGATTTAACGACTTTGGCAATTGTTTCACAACAGTTGCCACAGCAGGTGGCAGATGCTTTGTGGAAGGCTTTACAAGAAGGATTGATTTTACCGCAAAGTCAAGTTTATAAGTTTTATCTTAGCCATGAGCAAGAAGTTAATACTAACAATATCAAAAATGTTGCTTATCGCTTTCTGCACGATCGCGTCCAACAAGCTGCTTATTGTTTAATTCCCGAAGACCAAAAACAAGCTACTCATTTGGCGATCGGTCAATTATTGCACGCTAACACGCCTACAACTCAACTAGACACATATATATTTGAAATTGTCAATCACTTTAATATAGGCATTGATTTGATAACTCAGCCTGACAAAAAATTGGAGTTAGCACAACTGAATTTGCTGGCGGGGCGCAAAGCCAAAGTAGCGATCGCCTATAATCTTGCTGTCAAATATTGTACCCAAGGTATTGACTTACTGCCCTTCGATGCCTGGACGGAACATTACAAACTAACCCTGAATCTGCATAATGAACGTTTAGAAGCTGCCTGCCTAAATACAGACTTTAACAAGCTGGCAGGATGGGGTGATATTATATTGCAATCTGCTACTTCTTTGCTTGATACTATCAAAGTCTATGAAACCCGAATGACGGCATTTCGGTCTCAAGGTCAATTTGCCAAGGTAGTTGAAACTGGGTTGCAAGTGTTGAAATTACTAGGCGTGGAATTTCCCGAACAGCCAACTATGGCAGATATTAGCGCAGCAACTCAACAGACAAGGCAACTATGGATGGGGCGCGCACCCCTAAGTTTGTTGGATTTGGCTGCAATGAACGATCCGCATCAACTTGCAGCCATGCAAATAATGACTACATTAGTGTCCTCTGCGTACATTGGTAAACCGACACTGTTACCATTACTTACATCGAAGCAAGTGGAGATGGCTATCCAGTTTGGCAATTCATCTATTGCTATCTTTTCTTATGCAGACTACGGAGTGACTCTTTGTGGTTTGATTGGAGATATTGATGCTGGGTATGAGTTTGGACAGCTTTCATTAAAGTTACTAGAACAACACCAGATTAACGCTTTTAAAAGCAGAGCTTACTTTATTGTCAACAGCTTTATTCGGCATTGGAAAGAACCATTAAATCACAGTATCCCATCTTTGTTAGAGGCTTATCAGAGTGGCTTAGAAACCGGAGATTGGGTATGCATGGCGTTGAACTTAGTGTCATATAGTCAGTGTAGCTATTGGAGTGGTAGAGAATTAAATGATTTGGCTGAAGAAATGGAGACTTATCGGCAAGTCATCAGCCAAGGCAAACAAGAAGCAACGTTAAAATATCAAGAGTGTTACCAGCAAGCGATTCTCAATTTATTAGGACAAGCGGAAATTCCCTATTGTTTAGAGGGCAAAGTCTTCAATGCCGCCCAAATTTTGCCCAGCTTACAAGCTGCTAGCAATCGCACGGGGTTATTTTATCTTCATCTCAATCAAGCTGTTCTCTGTTATTTGTTCGGAGAATACGAAGCAGCCTCACAACAAGCAGCCTTAGCAGAACAGTATAGTAATGCTGTAACTGGCTACTTCGTCGTAGCTGTCAGAGTTTTTTATGATGCTTTAATTCATCTAGCACGCTACACCGATGTTAATGCCCAAGAACAATCAGCCATTTTAGAGCGAATCAATGCCCATCAAAAAAAACTACAAACTTGGGCTACTTATGCTCCATTCAATCATCAACATCGTTGGCAACTTGTAGCAGCAGAACGCTATCAAGTGCTTGGTCAATTTACTGAGGCGATGGAACATTACGATTTAGCTATTGCCCAAGCCAAAACACATGGTTATCTGCAAGATGAAGCACTCAGCAATGAACTGGCCGCTAAATTTTATCTAAGTTGGGGCAAACAGAAGGTGGCAGCAGGCTATATGCAGGAGGCGTACTACTGTTATGCTCGTTGGGGCGCAAAGGCCAAAACCGAGGATTTGGAAAACCGCTATCCCGATTTAGTACGCGTTATTCTCCAGCAGAGAGTACAATCACTGCAAATGCTGGAAACGATATCGAGCAGCGTTAGTCGCCCGCTCTCGGTTCATAATTCCACTCATTTGGGTCGTTCTTCTAGCACTGACATTAGTAGCTTTGATTTTGCTGCTATCCTCAAAGCCTCTCAAGCCATTTCCGGCACGATTCAACTGGACGAACTACTGCACAGATTAACACAAATTATTCTGCAACATTCTGGGGGCGAACGTTGTGCTTTAATCCTACCTAATACTCAAGGAAAATGGTTGGTAAGAGCCATTGCTACACCCGAAAACACAGAACTTTGTGCCGAACCTTTAGAGGGCAACCCTAACTTACCAATTAAGTTGATCCAGTACGTCAAAAACACCGAAGAAATTGTGATGATTGACGAACTCAAAACCAATTTACCTGTAATTGATGAGTATTTAAGTCAACGACAACCAAAAAGTTTGTTGTGCTTGCCAATTCTCAATCAAGGACGCTTAATTGGAATTTTGTATTTAAAGAATCGTTCTACTAGTAGTGTGTTTACAAGCGATCGTATCCTCATTCTCAACTTTCTTTGTACCCAAGCGGCCATTTCTCTAGAAAATGCCCGTCTTTATCAAGATGGACAAATTTATACTCAACAGTTAGAACAATCTCTAGAAAAATTACGGCTCAGTGAAGCCCGCTTTCAGAAACTAGCAGATAATATTCCTGGCATGATTTATCAGATCCGAATTAAAGCCGATGGTTCAGCTTCTGTACCCTACGTCAGTTCTGGGTGTCAAACTCTTTACGAAGTCCCAGCAGAAGATTTCCTGTCAGGGAAATGTAGCCTGCGTGATTTTGAACATCCCGACGATGGAGCAGAAGCATTTCGGGCAGTTGTTGAGTCAGCACAAAATCTTACCCCATTTCAGCATGAGTGGCGCATTGTTACACCCAATGGGAATATCAAATGGGTAAAAGCTGCTTCTCAGCCAGAACGCGGCGAGGATGGTGAAATGGTATGGGATGGAATTCTAATTGATATTAGCGATCGCAAACTTGGTGAAGCTGCTGTTAAGCACAAATCTCAAGAACTGGAAAATGCTCTGCAAGAACTGCAACAAGCCCAATTACAAATGATACAACATGAAAAAATGTCTGCACTAGGTAACTTAGTTGCTGGAGTAGCTCACGAAATGAACAATCCCCTCGGCTTTATTTCGACTAGTCTCCAACAAGCTAAACCTATCTTGGCTGATATCACTGAACACCTAAAATTATATCAAAAAGCTCTACCGAATCCGGAAGTAGAAATTCTCGACCATGCTGAAGAAATTGACTTAGACTATAGCTTAGAAGATATGCCAAACATGGTTGATGCAATGCTTATCGCTTCTGAGCGATTAAAAAATATCAGCACCAGCTTAAGAACTTTCTCCCGGGGCGATAAAGATTATAAAGTGCCATTTAACATCAATGAAGGCATTGATAGTACAATTTTAATTCTCAAACATCGCCTGAAAGCGAATGAGCAACGTCCAGAAATTATAGTTGTAACTGAATACGATAATTTACAGCCAATTGAGTGTTTTCCTGGACAATTAAATCAGGTGTTTATGAATATTTTAGCTAATGCTATTGATGCTTTAGATGAGTCAAGTAGAGGTCAGAGTTTTGAGCATTTTAAGCTAAATCCACATATAATTAGAGTGAAAGCTATCATTGAAAATCATATTTTAAAAATATCAATTGCTGATAATGGTACAGGAATAAACGAAGATGTAAAAGCACGCATATTTGACCATTTATTTACTACAAAAGGAGTGGGAAAAGGCACAGGACTAGGACTAGCGATCGCACAACAAATTGTGGAAGAAATACATGGGGGTAGAATTGAAGTTAATTCTGTTTTAGGAAAAGGAACAGAATTTGTAATTTATATTCCCATTACTGAGAAGCTATTTATAAAAGAAATCTAAAAGAGATCCTTTAGATCAAAAAAGCAGCGATAAGATACTGTTTGTGCAGTATATAGGAATCATATTTGATTTCTGAAAAAAACTGCGGGATAATACGGAGAGAAATAACTGTTTAATAACGAACAATGATAAACCAGCATCTAGAACACCGATTCAGTAATCACGATGAAGTAACAGACTGCTCAGTAGTGTGAGTAAAAACTTTGGCAAGGACATGAAGATTGTGAACAACGGCGGTACGGCGAAGGTCAAAGAGATTTTTGCGAGAACCAACATAACGA
>NZ_JAVRBQ020000085.1:0-27437 GCF_034531215.2 Nostoc sp. ChiSLP03a | reverse complement strand
AAATTGCCGCAACATGAACCCAATCAAACCGAAGGCGCCGTGTAGGGCAACGAATGGCCACAATCCACCCAGTTGGAACCAACGAGTGAGGTCGCCTTGGGCTTCTGGTCCCCACAACAGCAATAGGGAATGTCCCATGCTGTCGGCGGGGGTGGATACTGCTACTGTCAGGAAGTTAGCACCTTCTAAGTAGGAGGAGGCTAATCCGTGGGTGTACCAAGAGGTAACGAAGGTGGTGCCGGTCAGCCAACCGCCTAGTGCTAGGAAGGCGCAGGGGAATAGTAGTATCCCTGACCAACCTACGAATACGAAGCGATCGCGCTTGAGCCAGTCGTCTAGAACGTCAAACCACCCTCTACTGGGCGCACGTCCAACTGCGATGGTCATCGGACTTAAATCCTCTTTTTTTACTAAAATTGCAACGTTTCTAGGGCATTACGGAAAGCCAATGTAACCGACTGCCGTGAGGAATTAACGTTTTTTTGACAATCTCAACTGCTTTTAAGTAACTGAGATTCTGAGAGCTTACTGACTAGTTAAGTCATTATTTCTCAGGGTTATGACATTACACGTACCATCGGCTAGTAATTTAGCTTGTGGTAACTTAATGATTCTTAACTTATCACACTACTCAGGGTTTTTGCCTGATACGCAAAAGGAAATGAGCTATGAAACACGAACCTTATAAATAATATGAATATCAGAAATTTTACAATTTGACACAACTTTTCTCAGAAATCTAAAAAAATTTAATGTAGATGGAGGTAGGTAGATAACTCATTTCAAGAGGTCAAAAAGAGGTAGGGAGAGGGAAGCAGGGAATAAGAAGGGCAAAGAGTGAGGGAGTAAAGAATTTTTATCAGTCATTGAGTGAACAACTAGTACAACATTTCCTAAAAAATTATATCGGTAGCAGGAACATGGAAGGGCGCAGTTGAGTTTTTGTCAACGATGTTTGGTAAAATGTGGATAATGACTTTGCGGCCACGTCGTTGATACACCTCTGGAAAACCTATGTGAAACGTTAGACAACGAGAAAAAAAGTTGGCATATCTTGACTAATACAAATAGTCTAAGTGGTTTGTCTTGTAGTACAAGGAAGCCAGCATTATCCAAGACAGTAAAATTTGTCGGGTATAAAGTGAAAAATTTATAGTCTGCGGCAGGGTTCCCGTGGACTTCAAACATAGCTCTTTGTGCCTCCTAAGCAATAGCCGGATTGGCAAAGGAACCCGCCACTCTATGCAAAAGCATTTAGTGTACGAGTATGTGACAGCGAGTATCTCACAGGCAATGGTAGTTCAATGACGACATCAACAACGATTAACAAAGGCGATCGCCTCCTGCACCAAAATGTTCTCGGTTCTCGTCGGTTCAGTAACTACTGGTGGGCAACTATCGTTACCTTGGGAGCAAGCGGCTTTCTATTGGCTGGCATATCCAGTTACTTAAAAGTTAATTTACTCATAGTTTCCGATCCCACTCAACTGGTATTTGTCCCTCAAGGATTAGTGATGGGGTTATATGGTACTGCTGGCTTGCTATTAGCTACATACCTGTGGTTAGTGATTTTATTGGATGTTGGAAGCGGTTACAACGAATTCGATCGGGAAACTGGTGCCATCAAAATCTTCCGTTGGGGGTTTCCTGGTAAAAACCGCCGAATTCAGATTGATAGCCGCATAGAAGATGTCCAATCTGTATTAATAGACATAAAAGAAGGTCTTAACCCCCGTCGCGCCCTCTATCTACGCATTAAAGGACGGCGAGATATACCATTAACACGGGTTGGACAACCAGTATCTTTAACAGAGTTGGAAACAGAAGGCGCAAAGTTAGCCCGCTTTTTGGGAGTATCGTTAGAAGGATTGTAAGGGAGTGAGGGAAGAAGAGGGGGAGCAGGGGAGAAATCAATTCACGCATTCAAAATTCAAACATTTTAGAACTTCTACCTCTGTGCCCCTCTGCCTCTTATGCCCAATGCTCCTCAAAACGATAAGATACTCTGGTTAAATCGGTAACAGGCAATGCTGTTAAAAATTTCTCAATTTTTGCTTTCTTTTGTGATTATCAGTGCCTTGATCTTGGGAGGATGTTCAACACAGCAAGTCGCTTCTAATAGTTCTTCTCCAAACTCGACAGCTACCTCGACCACAACCGAGGCAAGCACCAAGACAACTACTGAAGCAACATCTGTATCTCAAACTAGTAGTGAGAGCATTCCTGGACTGGCAGATTTACCGCGCCTCGAAGGCAAGGCTACTGTGGTAATCACGGTTAAAGGTTCGCCGATTACTATCGAAGTAGACGGCACTGATGCCCCCATTACCGCTGGCAACTTCGTAGATTTAGTCCAAAAGGGTGTGTACGATGGTTTAGCTTTCCATCGAGTTGTGCGCGATCCCCAACCGTTTGTAGTTCAAGGGGGCGATCCTCAAAGCAAAGACCCGAAAGTTCCAGCAGATAGACTGGGAACAGGTAGCTATATTGACCCAAAAACGGGAAACGCTCGTTATATACCTTTAGAAGTTAAGCCCAAAGGTTCGGATACTCCGATTTACAATAAACCATTTGATGCTACTGCTCAACCCGTCGTATTGCCTCATAAACAGGGTGCAGTAGCAATGGCGAGATCGCAATCACCAGATTCCGCTTCTGCCCAGTTTTACTTTGCTTTAGCGGATCTAGCATTTTTGGATGGTAACTACGCCGTGTTTGGCAATGTCACTCAAGGCTTTGATGTAGTAAACAAAATTCAGCAAGGCGATCGCATTGACTCCGCTAAAGTCACTCAAGGTGCTGAAAATCTGAAAACACCAGGAAAGTAGGAGAAATCAATTCAAAATTCAAAATTTAAAATTCAAAATGAAGAATTGAATGTTTGAATAGCGGAAGATTCTTTACTCCTAAAATTCAGATTGGTTAAAGTTTGTGTCACTGGTATTGGTTTAGTTTCTGCCTTGGGTGGAAGCTTAGAGGATAGCTGGCGAAATTTAATCGCAGGTAAATCTGGAATTGGGTTACATCAACCATTTCCAGAACTTACACCACTTCCTCTAGGTTTGATTGGCGAACAACCATCTGAGTTGACAAGGTTAACTCAGATGGTTGTTGCTTCTGCTTTACAAGATTCTGGGTTAGTTGCACCTTTAGCTGATTGTGCTGTAGTCATTGGATCGAGTCGCTCTTATCAAGCGTCTTGGGAAATGCTGGCGCGGCAAATGTATAACGCGAATCATTTCCCCGTGTCCTCTTTTGGAAATTGGCTAGATATATTACCTCATTTCAATGCGATCGCAGCTGCAAGACAAATTGGTGCATCTGGGATAGTTTTGGCACCAATGACAGCTTGTGCTACTGGAATTTGGTCTATTGCCCAAGCAGCTATGCTTATACAAACTGGGCAATGTCAACAAGCGATCGCAGGTGCAGTGGAAGCGCCGATTACACCTTTAACTTTAGCTGGATTTCAGCAGATGGGTGCTTTGGCAAAAACTGGCGCTTATCCCTTTGATTTGCACAGAGAAGGCTTAGTCTTGGGTGAAGGCGCAGCTGTGTTTGTCTTAGAATCAGCAGAGTTTGCAAAGCAGCGTCAAGTAAAAGTGTATGGTGAAATTCTCGGTTTCGGCTTAACCAACGACGCATATCATAGTAATTCACCAGAACCTGAAGGGAAAAGTGCGATCGCTGCTATCAAACAATGTCTAGAACGTAGTTGTCTATCACCAGGCGATATCGATTACATTCATGCTCATGGCACAGCTACCCAGCTAAATGACCAGATAGAGAGCATGGTAATCCAGCGTTTGTTTCCCCAAGGCGTGGCGGTTAGTTCCACAAAGGGAAGCACAGGTCATACACTAGGGGCATCTGGAGCTTTAGGTGTAGCTTTTTCTCTCATGGCGCTAAAGCATCAAATATTACCGCCTTGTTTAGGATTGCAGCAGCCAGAATTTGATTTAGATATCGTTACAGCCGCACGTCTAAGTAAAATTCGCCAGGTATTATGTTTGAGTTTTGGCTTTGGAGGACAGAATGCCGCGATCGCGTTAGCAGCTCTTTAGCTCCCTTGTCGTCTCCTTAAGTCAAAAACCTAAAACGTTCAACATCTACTTGTTACTATAGTTTTGAAAAATAAATTGTGATTAAAAGGGAATATGAATGGCGATTGCTATTCGACAAGCTCGTGACGACGAACTTGAAGCGCTGATTCCGATACTACTGTTGGCAGAACAATCGGAGCGTGCACTGCGATGGGGGCTTGCTAACCTCGTTGATGCTGTATATCGCATGGACGACAACGAACACTTGGTTGGTGCAGCAACGATGAAATGGCGCAGCGACCCCTGCGAAATTATGGAACTTGGTATAGCCCCTGACTTTCAAAGGCAGGGTTTAGGTAAGGAGTTCGTTGCTTGGTTGATTCAAGAGGCGAGGCAACGCGGCAAGAAACAGACACTCGTCGGCACGTCTAATTCAAGTCTTGGCAACATTGCTTTTTATCAAAAGTGCGGATTTCGGATGGATAGTGTGCGCCATGACTACTTTTGGTATTTACCTCAGCCAAGCTACGAAAATAGCATTCAGATTCAGGACTTGCTCGTATTTCGTTTCGATTTGGTGCCATCCTCAACTAAGAAAAAAAAACAAACTCCAAGAGGAAAAGCAAATTAGGTATGAAAGCTAGGGTAAAATTGGTTCTTCGGGATGAAGAGGGAGAATGGCAGCAATAATGGTTCCCACTTAATGCCTGCTCGCCAAAAAATTTACAGATTATATTGAGATAGTAGCTTATACCAATTTTTTATGAAGCTGCATAGAATTCGATCCCCCCTAGCCCCCCTTAATAAGGGGGGAACCAGAAAAATGTCTATCAAAGTCCCCCTTTTTAAGGGGGATTTAGGGGGATCAAGATATGTGCAACTTCACATTAAATTGGTATTAGATATAGGTATAGCTACTTTAAGCTTGAGTGACTAGTGCTATGTACATTGAATCATTATCGATAGCAACCTTGGAGCAAGCAATTCACTTAAGAGAGGAAGTTTTCCCAGGTGTGAGTAATAGTAGTGATAGTCCATCGCTGGCGGCAAGTTTATATCGAGATGAATATGCTCAATGGTTTTCAAACAGTGGAATTACCCAACTCAATTACTGGGTTGCTATCGATGAGAAATCTTTCCAAGTAATTGGGCTAACTGGGTTATATTGCAAAAGCGAAGACGAACAAGAAGCTGACTGGTTAGGCTGGTTTTGTGTAGCATCACAATTTCGAGGAAAAGGAATTGGAAAAGAGCTATTAGACTTTACCATCGACTTAGCACAAGCAAAAGCAAAAAGGTACTTACGTTTGTATACTTGGGAACATTCTTCTTCTTATGTAGCCCGGATGCTTTATCTCAAACGCGGTTTTTACCAAATTGGTGAATCCCTAAACAGCAGTGGATTTAAAACTATCTATCTTGAACTGCAACTTGATCGCATTATTCATAGTGGATGAAGAAATTCATCTGGTTACAATATTGCAAGGCTTTTTGTACATTCGATTATTTCAAGTGTCTGAAACGATGATTTTTCGTTCAAACTAGATCAAAAAGGCGATCGCATCAATTAGAGTGCGATCGCTTTTGTTATAGATTTTGTCAAAGCCTAGATCATCGGCAGCTAACAAAACGTGAGTTCGATGAACCTCTCCCCAACCTCTCTCCGAGGCGGAGAGGGGCAGAAATATTTTTAGTTGACAACGAAAAAATTAGGGTTTCAAAGCCTCTCTCCCTGTGGGGGAGAGGTTGGAGAGGGGTTTTTAGAGCCGTCGAACTCACGTTAAGTGAATGTATTGGTCCGTATACTGCTTTGCACAATAAGCAGAATATATAATAAAAAACTGTAACAAAAACTACAAAATTTATCCTTTTTTTTTGAAAAAGGATAAGCTTAAGTACAGATGAGATCCGGTTCGCAAAGATACCGTGATTAGGAGAAAATTTATGATTTCAAGATCCTCGTTGCTGTCAGAACCTGCTTCGCCAGCGCATATATGCCCCTTTGACCAAGCGTGTAGTTACTTAGAAGCGGCAGCTAAAGAATTAAATTTAAATCAGGGTTTGCTAGAAATTCTCAGCCATCCGCGTAAGGTTGTCACGGTTTCCATTCCCGTGAAACTAGATAATGGGGAAATACAAGTTCTCGCTGGACACCGAGTGCAGCACTCTGATGTCTTAGGCCCATACAAGGGCGGAATTCGTTACCATCCGGCCGTGACATTGCGCGAAGTATCTGCTTTAGCAATGCTGATGACCTGGAAATGTGCCTTATTAGGTATTCCTTACGGTGGTGGGAAAGGTGGCATTGCTATAGATCCCAAACGCTACAGTGTTGGTGAATTAGAACGAATCAGCCGCCGTTATATCAGCGAGTTGATTAAAGATATTGGGCCTTCCGTAGATATTCCTGCGCCAGATATGGGTACTTCTGCCCGTGAAATGGCTTGGATGATGGATACTTACTCTGTAAATGTTGGTCATGCTGTACCAGGAGTTGTAACTGGAAAACCACTTTCGATTGGTGGTTCTCTGGGACGAGAAATGGCAACCGGACGTGGCACAATGATTATTGTCCGTGAGGCATTAGCAGACCGAGGTAAATCCTTAACAGGAGTGCGAGTAGCTATTCAGGGTTTCGGTAACGTCGGCTGTGCCGCAGCAGAATTACTACATGAAGCAGGCGCAAAAATTATCGCCGTTTCAACTGGTGCAGGGGGAATATTCTCTGAAACTGGCCTTGATATTCCCAAATTAAAAGTCTACGCCGCTGAAAATCGCAAGAGTATTGTCGGTTTCCCGCAATCTGTACCAATTAGCAATGCAGATTTATTAACTCTACCCTGTGATGTCTTAATACCAGCAGCTTTGGAGAACCAAATCACTGAAGAAAATGTCAATCAGGTGCAGGCGCAAATTGTCGCAGAAGCAGCTAACGGCCCGGTTACTCTTGAGGCTAACTTGGCCTTAGAGGCGCGGGGTGTGACAGTGTTACCCGATATTTTGGCGAATGCTGGCGGTGTAGTAGTCAGTTATTTAGAGTGGGTGCAAGGTCTTTCTTACGTATTTTGGGATGAGGAGCGCGTCAACCGCGAAATGGAACATTTGATGGTGCAAGCCTATCGCAAAGTGATTCATCAGTCGGAGGTACGGCAAATTTCTTTAAGGCTAGCAGCTTATACACTGGGGGTAGGTAGAGTAGCTCAAGCGTTGACTGACAGAGGTCTTTATCCTTAATCTTTGGGCATAGACAGCAGTTTTTAATTGAATAGATAAAATATAAGGGCACAATATTATAGTTGTGCCCTTATTATGTTATGAATAGTCGGTGTTTCTGTTAAGCGATCGCTACAACATAACTAGTAGTTCGCCAAGTTTCCTTGGCGGGGTAAAGGGCAAGGGGTAAAGGAAAAAGGTTTTCATTCCTTCCCCTTTCCCCTTTTCCCAGTCCAAACATAGCAATTTTGGGTTGGCAGACTACTAGTGGTCTATCGCATTATGACTCGCCAGAAGGTGCAGCAGCGTGGATTAAGTCTGGCTTCGCGTCATTAGGAGGACGCTCAATAGTTTGATCTGATGTGGGACGTTGATGGCAATCGCGAGTTTGGATTTGCACAGGTTGACCAGTTTCAATTGACTGATAAAGCGCTTGAATGATCGAAACATCAATCAATCCTTCCGTTCCAGATGGCTCTGGGTCTTTATCTTGCAGAATACAATCAGAGAAGTAGGTAAATTCAGCCGCTAGTTGATCGCGATCCTTAAAAGTCCGCTCTTGGATTTCACCATTAATTGTTAAGTAATGCTTGATTTCTCCCTGCCAAGGATATGCAGGTTCTACTCGTAAATCGCCTTGAGTACCTACAATCTGATAAGTTGAAACACTTGCCCCTCCAAAGCTACAGGTAAATGTTGCCAATCGCTCATTAGAGAAACGTAATATAACGCTAGCCATTTCTTCCACTTCGCTGAAGCGTTGTTCTCCTTTATTGGCAGCTACAGCAAATACTTCAATTGGTTCATCTTGAAAGAGGTAACGTGCAGCATTAATGCAGTAGATGCCAATATCATAGAGCGTGCCACCACCTGTAACATCTCGTAAACGAATATTGCCTTCTTCTACTTGCTGAGTAAAAACTGAGTTGAAAATTCGTGGTTCACCAATTTGCTTTGAACGCAAAATTTCGACTGCTTGTAAATTAGCTTCTTCTAAATGTAAGCGATAGGCAATCATCAGCTTCACATTATTGTCATTAGCAGCTTTAATCATTGCCTCACACTCTTCTTCTGTTACTGCCATTGGCTTTTCACATAACACATGAATTGCCTGATTAGCAGCCCGCACAGTGTAGTCGCAATGCAAGTGATTAGGTAAGGCAATATAAACTGCATCAATCTCGCCGCTTGCCAAACAGTCCTCATACTCTTCGTAAGAGTAAGTATGCTCTATTCCATACTTTTTGCTCAATTCTTCGTTTTTAGTGGGGTCATCTGAAACTAGTGCCACTAATTCTGAGTTTTCAGCGTGGGCAAAGGAAGGTAAGGCAGCTTGTTGGGCAAACCAACCTAAACCAACAACAGCGTAACGAATTTTGTTCTTACCATTTGTAGCAGTCATTTTTGTACTCTTTGATGAAGGAATATTTGGGTAATTTTAATGCCCTAATTACGTGGAAATTATGGCTAACTATTTATGCAAACATTTAGAACAAATGTATTCCTACATTGCTAATGCAGCTTCCACATTTGACACCAACTTAGCTTTAGTTTCTTGAAACTCCTGTCCCAATTCAGTTAGTTCTCGATCGCTCATACATTCGCGCACAGCATTAAAAATTTCGCTTTCTTCTTCTTCTTCTACATGATGATCGAGTGTTTCCTTTAATTCGCTCATTTTTTCTTTAAACTCAGGTTGAGTAGGCTTAAACGCCTTAATTTCTTCTAAAATAACTGAAAGTTCTTCATGTTCTTCTTCGGCTTCTTCAACATATTGTTCAGTTTCTTCGTATTCTCGCAAAGCTGGGTAGAAAACTAACTCTTCAGTTCTTGCATGTAAGATCAATTCTATATAGATTTGATTGAATTGCTCAACCAACTTTGCCCCCTTAACTTTTTCTGCTTCTGCAAAAAGTTTCTCAACTTGGCGATGTTCTGCTTCAATTAATGAAAGAATATCTATTGATTTAGCTTTAGTTTTAGCCATTTTTACCTCAGTAAGAATCGATTTATCAGACTGATATTTGGAGGTTAATGAATGGGAACTCGTATATTTTCAATGACTTGGGAAATGAAAACCTCATTCTTTGAGTAAGCTTTAATTTAGACTTAAGGAATATTTTCGCTATTGCACCTTGATTAAAATTCATAACCTTAGCATGATGGATGCTGAGTATGTATCATTAGCAAAGGCTACGCCCCGAAGCAGCTGGAACACCAACTGAGGATTTCCACACGGACTAATCGCTTATATAAGGGACTCTTCGCGCTGGTCAGTTTTCATCGTGGATTTAGATAATTTATTAGAAAAATTAGAAACTATTGCTATTGACATATTCCAATTGATATCCATTCGTTCTTTAGAACAAATTTTAGATAATAATTGGTTTCCCGAATATAACTACAATCATCACGGTAAAGCCGATTAGAATAGACACTTAACTTGTGCTTACCGGATAAAGGATTACAAGCTAAATCAAAATGATAATAATTTTTTCTGAATTGCTTTCATACAAAGGGCGATGCGGGAATTGATATCTTTTTGCTCAACTTCATCGATACCCAACTTTACCTTGAGGTGTTGGATATGACTTTGAACAGCCCTGAGCGATATGTGGAGATGATGAGCGATCGCTTGGTCTGTTAAGGATTCATGACACAAAAGCCTAAGAACTTCTAACTCTTTCTCATTCAAGTGTAATTCTTGACGTAACTCTCTAGGCAGCTTCAATTCTCCATTCAGCGCACTTTCAACCCCTTCTAAAAAAGATTTGCGCCGTTCCATCTTATTCACCACCACAAACCCACCACAGTGATGATTAATAGATTTGACAAGTTTTATCAGCCAACTGGGTTCACTGCTATAGATGAGGATATTTAGAGTGGAATAAGCAGCAAGAATTAACTCTAACAATTCTAAAGAAGATTTAGCTGACTGAGAGCCAGAAGGTGTAACAAATTGTAAATCAAGGACAATTAAATCTGGTGTCTCTATTTGTAGACGTTGTAGTGCTTCTTGGGGAGTGTTGGCGATGACACAAACAGCAGAGGAGTCAAATTTTATCAGAAAATCACAGTTATTTTGGGCTACCTCCGGGTGATCTTCTACAACAAGAAACAGCAGTGGCTTGGCTTTCATGTCTTGGATGATGATTCGGTAAGCATGGCTGAAATTAAACGTGTGTATTTTATAGTCATAAGAAGATGTTTTCATGACATCTTACACTTAATTCAAAAACCGAGTTTCTGATGCATTAGTACTGGATTTACAATATATATAGCCACGATTAAAAAAATCAGATAAATTTTATGACTAGCAATTTGTTGAAAAATACAGCCAATGACCTATCCAAACTTGATTATTCAGTATTAGTTGAACAAAAAGAAAGTGGATATCAAGCAACAGTTTGGGATTTACCAGACTATTACGTGAAACATTGGAGGATTTTAAAACTATCAATGTACTGGATTTTAATAAAGAAGCTGCTAATTACTGTGCAGAATTACTACATCAAAAAGTTCGTATTGGTAGGCAAGATTTACGAATAGCGTCAATTGTAATTTCTAATAATGCTATTTTGGTAACGCGGAATTACTAAGATTTCTCCCGCGTACCTGGATTGAAATTTGAAGATTGGACGATAGAGAATTAGTGCAATCAGCCTAAAATCATCGTGTCATCTGGGAGACTAGATAGATCCCCGACTTCTTCAAGAAGTCGGGGATCTGAATGACGTGTAGTGAAAAGTGCGTAGTTGAACTCTCTAATTTTACAAGTTAGTTACCAAAGCATACTTGCAGGGAACCCCCATTATCACCAAGTGCATTATCAGCATCGTTAATTCTCATATCCACTGCACCAAAGGAACCATTAAAAGATACAGGACTTTGAATCCACAATGTCCCTTGTCCACTTCCCATTAACAAAGCACCGAAAGGGAAGCTCTGGTCAAATTTGTACTGATTGTAAGGTGCGAGAGACTCAGCATCACGCCCACTATGACCACTAGGACCCACTGAAGAATAGTTTCGAGTATCAACACTCCACCCTCCATTGATACTTGCTACTTTAGTAAAACTACCAGGTAGATTAAAATGTTGCCATCCACTTCTTGAATCAACAGAGACACAGGCAGAACTGGATGTAGGTTGCGGATTTGGTACAGATCCTTTGGCAAGAATTTGATCGACTTCGCGCTGTAGAAATAAGCGTAGATCATTTTGATTAGTGAAGCCAACACATTTAAGATTGACTCTCAAAAAGCCCTGAATGTCAGACGTTCTTTTTCGGGAACGCGGTATCGCCTCTAATGTTAACTGTAGTGTGGCATTGCTTGTGGCTGCTTGCTTTGATAACGATAGATATTGACTTGAAAGCTGCTCTAAACGTTGCCTTGCATCTATTTTAATCTTGTCGAGAATCGAAACCTTGCCACCAATGTAATCAGTTAGCTCACGTTTGACGCTCTCAACATTAGCAGCAGTAATAACGCTTGTATTAGCGGCAAATTCATCGATTCGCTTACTAGTTTTACCCCACGATCTTTGTTCAATAAATTCATAGCCAACAATCACGTATCCCTTGTCTGCCGTGAAAGTAGTTTGGCGAACCAATGGCTCACCATCACTGAAAACCGGACCATCTCCTGTTCTTGCTTCGTTATGTGCAACTTCCTTAACTATTGTTTGCCCAGGTGTACAAACTTGAGCACTACTCGCTTCAGCCCAGCCAACTATTGATAGCCCTCCTAAGAAGACGAAAACAAAAAAGTTGAAAAATTTCTTGTGCATAAATAAATACTTTATTTCTCGCTAACTTGTTATTAAGCTCTCGATCAGATTAGTTTTACCCACTCAGAAAATCTACGAGTATCACCGCAGAAAACTTTGCGAACTCCCGCAAAATAATTTGCAGACTTACGAACCCATCTAAAAACCCAATTCTGGTAAGAGTGAGAGCATAATTTATCCAGCAACTATCAGAGTTCAGGTTCCAGTTATGAAATTCCCTATACAAAGACTGCATATTATCTTCACCACAGTATCTTTACTGTGGGGACTCAGTTCACCCGCCTTTGCTCAACAAATTTGGTCAGGAACAGGCAGAATTGTCAGTGGTGCTGGTGAAGGTGGCTTAGTTGAGTTAAAATTGGAGATTACAGACAAAAATGTGCAATTCCTCTCTGGCCCTTCAAAAAATGAACCACCATTCCAGCTAAATAACTCTACTGGTCTCAATGGAACTGTAAATATGAATGCTGGAACTTGGCAGTTTGTCCAAACAGGAAACGAGTTAGGAGTCAGCTTGTCTCAAAATAATCCTTATCGGATTATTCGCTATCGTCTCTTTCCTAAACCGTAACCAGATGTGGCGCAAAGGTTGGCAAATTAAATTTCTCAGTTTAGGAATCGGTTGCGGTGTATTTTACAATTTCATTTTCTCCCAAATTCCTTTAGTTCAGAAATTGGAGTTACAACTTCAGGATACTTTGCTGAGATTGCATCACCCAAAATCTCCACCGAAAGAAATTATTCTGGTAAAAATTCAAAGAAAGGATTTAGCAAATCAAAAGCTATCTATAGGGCGAGTTTTTTATGCAGATTTAGTTGAGCATCTTTTAGAAGCAGGTGCATCTGTCGTCGTTTTGAATCTTCGCAATGACTGGCGAGAACCATCATTTGAGTACCCTATCAAAATTACTGAGCCAATAAATAGACCTCTAAAAAATCTGGTGCAAAATCATGGCGCTCAACTTGTTTTAGTGACGCGCACCAATCCAATCTCTAATTATAAACAAACAAATTTTTTAATTTATAATCATCTTATCCCTTTTGATGGCGAACAACTTCGACCTTTAATTCCTCCTCATACTCTTCAGGGATTTTTTGAATACGAACCGGAAGCAGAATTTCCGAGAAATTTAAGTAGCACTGCTCGACGCTCTCATTTAGTTGGTCGATTCTTGATCTCGGAAGAAAATAATCAAGTTAAAACTTTTAAATCTGCTGCTCTTTTAGCTTTAGAAAAGTTTGAACAACAAGAGCAAAAAAGTCCTCTCTCTTCACGACTTGCTAAAATTCCAACTCAGGTAGAGATTAACTTTTGGGGTAGGGGGGGAACTTTTCCTTCTCTAGAACTGACATCTATTTGTCAGCTTAGTAAAGACAAAAAATGTTTGCTTGTGTCTCCTAGCCAACTGTCTCAACAAGTCCGCCATAAGGTCGTTTTCATTGGTTTTGCAGAAGGGAACAACATACACACAATGGCCATGCTGTCACCTTTCGGCGACAGCATGGCTGGCGTAGAAATTCAAGCCAACCTCATGGCCAGTTTGATGACAGATTCATTTTTACAAATTCCGCCGCAATGGTTGGAGTTGATAATCATTATTTTAGGAACGGTTTTTATTAGTACTAGTGTTTATAGCTATCAAAATTGGCGTTTATTAGGACTAGTTTTGGCAATATTTGGCGGTTATTTTGGACTATGTTTAATTCTCTTTAAATGTAAGTGGATATTATCAATTATTCTGCCTCTGTTGATATGGACAGCAACAGGAATATCTGTTTTTATCTATTTCATTTGGGTACGACAAAAAGAGGTTATTATTCTCCAAAATTATCAAATTAGCCAACTAAAGGCGGCTGAACAAGAAGCGATTCTTTCCCGCACACGTAAAATCCTTCATCGCACTGCTTCTGATATCCATGATGGAGCTTTGCAAGATTTGAAGCTGGTGATGGACAAAATTGAATTGGAATCTGATTTAGATGTGGATTCGATTTTAGACAAGTTGGCAGCTTTAGGGCAGGAAATTAGGGATAAATTGTATAACATTCGTAGTGTAGCTGAGAAAATGGAGGTGACTCCAGTATTACGACAAGGGTTAAATGTCGGAATTAAAGCAACTCTGCAAGATTTAGTAAATTCTGGCAAGTTAACTTTAACAGTGATTACAGAACTTCAGCCTCTGCAAGAGCCAGAATTAAACAGTGTTTGGATTGAACACCGAGAGGAAATTTACCGCTTTTTCCGCGAAGCACTGAATAATGTGATCCAACACGCCCAACCACCCCACGGTACTGCTACCCAAGTGTGTATTAGTTTAGAGCAACAGGGAGCCAAATGTATTTTAGCGATCGCCAATGATGCCTCAATTATCAAACCTAGCGCTTGTGAACGTCCAAAAGGTGGCTATGGCAGTAAGATGATGGATGCGATCGCATCTGAACTTCCAGATGGTGCATGGGAAATGTCAGTTTTACCTAATGGACAACTGCAAGTCACACTGAGTTGGCATTTACCCTAAGTCGATCTGGCTAAATTAAAAAAATAGTAGGAGTTTGGCTAGTTTATGGTAAAAACAATAATCCAATCAGTAACTCAAAGTTTATACGACGAAGATTATTACCTGTGGCTGAGGACAACTATAAACCAACTTCGCGCTGGACAGTTTTCTGCTGTTGATTTAGATAATTTGTTAGAAGAATTAGAAACTATGGGTAGGAGCGAAAAGCGAGCGATCAAAAGTCTATTGACTCGACTTTTGGAACATCTGCTTAAGCTCATATATTGGGATAGGGAACGGGAGCGAAATGAAGGGCATTGGAAAGGCGAAATCAGGACATTTCGTAGAGAGATTAAAGAGCGACTTAAAGAGAGTTCTAGTCTTAAACCTTACATCTTAGAAATATTTGATGAATGTTATCAAGATGCAAGGATAGAAGCAAGCGATCGCTCTCAACTTGCCATTGACATATTCCCCTCTATACCCATTGGCTCTTTAGAACAAATCTTAGATGAAAATTGGTTTCCTGAATATAACCACAATCATCACGGTAAACCCGATTAAAATGAATACGCAACTTGGGTTTCCATAGGAGTATGCAGACGTGCAGCCGGATTTAATAGGCTTGGAAATTAGTAAGGGGGAACTAAGACGTTTGACTGGGTTCGATCCAGAAGACGTTTTTCGTCCCTCGGTTTTGCGAGATGGTAAAAAGCGATTAGGGTTTTTTATCAGTGAAATGCTAGTGACGCTGGCGCTAACGCCAATAATTGTGGGCTTTGTTTACGCGTTTATTATTCTGCCAACAATTGGTTCTTCAGTTCGACTAGGAATTCTTTTACTAATTTTAGTGCCAATGCCGATATTAGTGGGGCGATGGCTGTGGCGACAATTAACCTGTCCTGAAGGACTGACAATACTTTTAGATGAAGTTGATAAATATCATGACCTAGTTGCTGCCATTGATATCAATGACCAATTGGCAGCATCAGGAAACGTAGAAAGCAGTATCCATGACCGAGATAAAGTAACCGCCGCCTTGCAACTAATTAGAGAAGATTTAGTCCGCGCTCTGAAAACGGAACGAATTTTGCGAGATAATAAAAAATTGCTTGCTAATAACCAAGAGTTATTTGTGAATAATTTAGCCAGTCTGCGAGCTTTACAAGTTAGTAGTCAAGCAGGCGAATACGCTCAACTGCTAAATCAATCATTGCAAATTGCGATCGATGTGCAAGCAGAAATCAGGAAATTGCAAAAAGGCTAAGAGAATGTTTGTAAAAGTGGTTACACGAGAATTTACCTGCCTCCACAGGTTAGAAAACCCTTGATTTTGGATTAGTTCACGGAGGTGGACTTTGCTTATGTAGTAGCGACTTCTAGTCGCCCAAAACTTTCCCAGAAAACAATCGCCCCGTTGACTGAAATGAGCAACAAACCCAAAATAATTGTCCTGGATGATGACCCTACAGGTTCTCAAACAGTCCACAGCTGCTTGCTACTAATGCACTGGGATGTAGACACTCTACGCAGAGGGTTGCAGAATGATTCGCCGATTTTCTTTGTGCTGACTAATACTAGAGCGCTAACGCCAGAGTCAGCTGCATCTGTCACCAAAGAAGTTTGCCACAACCTCAAAATCGCTTTGAAGGCTGAAGGAATTGACGATTTTTTAGTTGTCAGCCGTTCTGATTCTACTTTGCGGGGACATTATCCCATTGAAACAGATGCGATCGCCCAAGAACTTGGCCCCTTTGATGCTCATTTTCTCGTACCAGCATTTTTTGAGGGTGGACGCATCACCCGCGATAGCGTTCATTACTTGATGATTGGCGGTGTACCCACCCCAGTCCATGAAACCGAATTTGCCCGTGATTCCGTCTTCAGCTACCATCACAGTTACTTACCCAAGTACGTCGAAGAAAAGACTCAAGGACGAATTAGTGCCGAAGCTGTAGAAAGGTTTCTTTTGGCCGATATTCGCGTTGGTAGTTTGGAACGATTGTTACAACTTCATGGTAATCAGTGCGCTGTCGTCGATGGTGAAACCCAAGCCGATCTCAACCGCTTTGCAGTAGATATATTAGCAGCCGCCAGTCAAGGCAAACGCTTTTTATTTCGCAGTGCAGCAAGTATTTTAACGGCTTTAGCCGCTTTACCACCCCAACCTATTGCCGCCGAAAACATGGCTCAGTACGTGCGCCAAGGCAAACCAGGTGCGGTGATTGTTGGTTCCCATGTGAAAAAGACTACCCAGCAATTAGAGGCGCTGTTGCAACTAGAAGGAACTGTAGGCATCGAAGTAAATGTAGAGCGATTACTCGATGATGCAAATCAATCTGCGGCATTACTAACTGAAATCCAAGAAAGTACACGAGCGGCACACAAAGATGGCAAAACACCAGTGGTTTATACTAGCCGTCAGGAACTAAATTTTCAAGATGCCAAAACACGATTGGAGTTTGGGGAAAAAGTTTCAAGTTTATTAATGGATATTGTGCGCGGTTTACCATCTGATATAGGATTCTTAATCAGCAAGGGTGGCATTACTTCAAACGATGTCTTGAGTACTGGACTAGCTTTAACTTCAGCCCGTTTACTCGGTCAAATTTTAGCTGGTTGTTCAATGGTGTTAACGTCATCCGATCATCCCCAGTTTCCTGATTTGCCTGTGGTGCTGTTTCCAGGTAATGTCGGCGATGCTGATGCCTTGGGGACAGTTTATCAGAGGTTGACCTTGCCAATTTGAGATTTGAGATTTTTAGATTAAAGAGTCTTTTGGTTAATGTCGGACTAATATCCCGCTACGCCAACACCCCTTTTCCGTGACACAAATCCAAAATCCAAGTTGCGCTGTCAGCGCACCAAAGGTGCGACCCAAAATTGAAAATCTGTTGTCTTTTGGCTAGTACTGCATGACTTCTGATTCTGCGATTCCCAATCTAAAGTCAAATTCTGCGCTTCCTAATGCAGAATCAAACTCTATCCTTTCTGAGGTAGAGGCAAATCCTACTGTTTCTGATGTAGAGTCAGATTCTATCCTCCCGGATGCTGAGTTAAAATCTGTCCTGCTTTATTTAAAATCAGATACTGTTCTTGGAGATGTAGAGTCAAATCCTGCTGACCCAGATGTAAAGTCAACTAATACTGATGCCGGATCGGATTTTATCCTGACTGATTTAAATCCCAATGAGTTAGCATTACCAGCGCATCGCGTAAATGATAATGCTCAAGTGCAGTTAAAAAGTAAGGAGGGACGACTGTTATTAATTTTGCCCTCAGAATCTCAAGTATCTGCTTCAGAACTTACTTGGTCTGATATTTGGCAGCAAATCAGGCAACGTCTGAGTGCAGGCGATCGCTTCCGCGTATCTAATACACCTGTGCATTTAATGGCACAAGACCGTTTGGTAGATACCAGACAACTCCAAGAACTCGCCGAGGCTTTGAGTGAAGTCCAACTTCGACTGATCTCTGTCTCGACGAGTCGGCGGCAAACTGCGATCGCTGCTGTCACATCTGGGTATTCAGTAGAACAATTACAGCCCGTAACTTCCCTGAGTTCCGAGCCAACAGCTACAGCGATCCCCCAAGAAGATGCCCTGTATTTAGAAATGACAGTCCGCTCTGGAGTAGAAATTCGTCATCCTGGGACAGTAATTCTCTTGGGAGATTTAAACCCAGGTGGTATTGTAATTGCAGATGGAGATATTATTATCTGGGGTCGTCTGCGTGGAATCGCTCATGCTGGGGCTGGAGGCAATAGTGAATGTCTGATTATGGCCTTGCAAATGGAACCAACCCAACTGCGGATCGCAGATGCTGTCGCTAGAGCACCAGAAAAACCGCCAATGCAGTTTTATCCAGAGGTGGCACATATTACGCCCCAAGGAATTCGGATCGCTAGGGCGACTGATTTTTCCAGAAACCAATTCACCAAGAGCAATCAAGAACCATAAATATTTACTTAAAGAATGAAGTATATAAGTAAAGATGAAATAAAACAAATATTCATGCCTCGCCCTCATCAGGGAGAACAGATATTTCTTCATACTTGATACGATACTTCATACTTTATACTGCAATTTACTGTTTTATATTTCCTGAACCCTCATTGACCGCATTTCTATCATGACTCGCATTATTGTGATTACCTCCGGTAAAGGAGGAGTGGGTAAAACCACAGTTTCAGCAAATTTGGGTATGGCTTTAGCCAAAATGGGGCGTCAAGTTGCTTTGGTTGATGCGGATTTTGGTCTGAGAAATTTGGATTTGCTCTTAGGGCTGGAAAACCGCATCGTTTATACTGCGGTAGAAGTTTTAGCCAGAGAGTGCCGATTAGAACAAGCCTTGGTGAAAGATAAGCGCCAACCCAATCTCGTACTTTTGCCGGCAGCCCAAAATCGCTCCAAAGATGCAGTCACACCGGAACAGATGAAGTTATTGGTGAATGCACTAGCGCAAAAATATCAATACGTGATTATTGATAGCCCTGCCGGAATTGAAAATGGATTTAAAAATGCGATCGGGCCGGCCAAAGAAGCGCTAGTTGTCAGCACACCAGAAATTTCCTCAGTTCGTGATGCGGATCGGGTAGTAGGGTTACTAGAAGCACAAGGTATCAAGCGTGTTCATTTAATAATTAACCGCATCAGACCCTCAATGGTGCAAGCAAATGATATGATGTCAGTGCAAGATGTTCAGGAACTTCTCGCTATTCCCTTGATCGGGGTAATCCCTGACGACGAGCGTGTTATTGTATCTACCAATCGCGGCGAACCCTTAGTGTTAGCAGAAAATCCCTCTTTAGCTGCTACAGCCTTTGAGAACATTGCTCGTAGATTAGAAGGAGAAAGTGTCGAATTTCTGGAGATCGACTCGTCCCAAGACAGCATCTTCGCCCGGATACGAAGGTTGTTCAGGACAAAGATTGTCTAACTTACTTTTCCAGTCTCCGCGCCAGACCTATTCGTAATGATTGAACTTCTAGAAAAACTTTTTTTTCGCGGCCCTGATAGCAGTCGAACTCAAGTTAAACGTCGCCTGCAATTGGTGATTGCTCACGATCGCGCTGATATAGATCCTCAAACGTTGGAAAAAATGCGCAAAGAAATCCTAGATGTTGTCTGTCGCTATGTAGAAATTGAGACAGAGGGCTTGGAGTTTTCTTTAGAAAGTAACCAACGAACCACAGCTTTAATTGCTAATTTGCCCATCCGCCGGGTGAAGGGTGCTATACCTGAATGGGAAAGAGGTGATAAGCCTCTCTAGCTTTAATTTTAAGTATTTTTATTTACGATTTAGTTAAATTGTTGGTTCTAAGTCAGGACTTTAGTCCTGGCTTTGAGGACTTTAGTCCCCACTACAAACTACTTTTTATAGATGGTTTGGTAGATATTATATTGCTGATTGAAAATATGAATTTGTCTCACCAAACCAGTAAAAATTGAAGATATTCAATCTCTGTAACTCTCCGAAAACACAGATAAAAAATCCCGTTGTCAGCAGTGACGACAACGGGAGTATGTAGGGTTTTTTATAATCTATCGGTAGGCAACTTGGGGGCCTGCCCAAATTTCTGTCACCTTTTTACCAAAAGTAATTGGCCGATCGCTGTCGGTTGTAGTAATAGTCTTACCATCATTAGCAACTTGCATTAATGGCCAGTTTTCCTCGCCTAATTCTCCCGCACGGAATAATACGCGATCTGGTTGGCTTTTACTCCAGCCTAACAATACGGCAATTTTTTCATGTTCTTCGTCACTCACAGGAGCAACTGTGTTAGCGTGATTTTTTTGCCGATCCCAAATCACTGCACTATCTGTAGAATCACCTGTGTTAAATATACCATCAAACTTGCGTGCTAAGAAGCGATCGCCTTTTTCTGACCAGCTAACTGGAACTAATACCCCAATTTTACCGCTCGGATCGGTTTCTTCTGAAAACTCCGCTTTTGCAGCCTTTACCTTTAATAAAGGATCGCTAACTGGAGTCGTTGAAGCCATCACCCACAATTTCTTAGTGTGCATATCTTGGACAAACAGAACGCTGGTGACACGGCTGTTGTACATTTGGGGTTTTACCTCCAGTTGCACCCGACTATAAACAGCATATTTACCATCTGGAGAAATCACGGGTACGCTGCGATAGTGACGCACTCCAGAACCACCATTAGCAGCAACAGCTTCTTGAGTTGCTGTAATCCATTTCCAAGGAATCGGATGAGGACTACCTATTGGGTCTATTTGTTCTGCTTGGGACTCATTAGCTGGTTCCACAACAGGTATTTCCGTCGTTGTGGTTGATTGAGATTCTCTAATAGCCGGTGCTACTTGAGTTGCTGTCAATGATTCAGTAAAAGACTTTTCTCTAGAGAGATAATTTTCTTGTCCTCTCAAAGACTTGACATTACCAGCTTTAAGTTTGCGGATTAAATTAAGTTGACTAACAGGAACATCTGTTGATGGTGCGAGTTCAACTGCTGCCAAAGAATCGGGAACAGTTACATCACTTACATCTAAATCGCTGCTTGAGAGATAATTATCTACTTCAGTTGAAGACTCAATTTTATTTGCTGGTAATACTTGCGGTTCCTGAACAGCAGTACTTTGTGTTAATACAGAGTCAAATTCTTCTGTTATCGATTCGATTTGATCTGTTTTTAATGTTTCAGCTATCTCAGGTTCCCCAACTACAGCTATTTCCTTTGATCCAGAGTCAGATTCTTCAGTTATCGAAGTTAGTTTATGTACTTCGGATTTTACTGGGATCGAGTGAGCCGATGCTCCTAATAAAGGTGCAATCAGTATCACAACGACAACATAATTGAGAAATGGTTGGGTGCGGAACCATCCTGACAGCAAAAGGGGTTTAAGCATTTGTAGACTCTCTAGAGGGGGCAATTGCTATGTGAGAAGCAATACATCAACAGCAACGAGCAGGTGGTAGTTATATGTATAACAAGAAACTAAAACTAATGACGAAATAATATCTTCAAAGTTTGCAGAGGTTTACAAAAATTAAGTATCATTGTCTACACCTTTTCTTACCTAGATACGGAATATTTTTTCGCAAAAATATGCGAGTATAGTAAATATGCTGAGAACTCAGTAATTACTACACAATATATAATTTCCCTATATACCCAAACACACCAAAAATAAGTCTTGGTTAAGGAATATTTAGGATATAGTTTGAGGAATGAGGCTGGCGAACAAGAGTTAGATAACTCAGCTATCGGGGATCGTACTAGCGATCGCTAGTACACAGCAAATAAGCTAGGTTACACACTAAATATAACAGCGCAAACCCTCATGATAGTAAACGTGAGGCGTTAATTAAAAACCTGGGCAAGCGGACGCATAATACATCATACTCAGAATATATTGCTATCAGCAACCCAAAGTTATAAATTGCTATCTAAACTACAGAAGTAGTTAGAAGACGCAATAATTTTCGGAAATGTAACTACATTTAAAGTTAATTTCAAGCAGAAGATCGGGAACACAACAAAATTCACTCGGTAGATGCTCTAGCGACTCGCAAAGAAAAACCACTAAGTGATTAGTTTCACTAGAGGCAAATGCGGCTGATACTAGCTGTTACGCTTGTCAACTTAACCCGGCAAGTTAATCAAGCAGCCTTTGGTTTCATGAATACGAAAATATTGTACCACCAAACAGCCAATATTATTTACAGCTAACAACTGTATTTTGCAACTGCGTCCCGAATACAGAAACTTGCTAGATGCAGGCTTAGTGAATTCTGTTTCAACATGCAACTTAAATAGACCTCTTGCAAAAATATATTTTTGCACTCTTAGGAAAAAGGGTAAAGGGTAAAGGGAAAGGATTTTGAGTTTCTTTACTTTTTACCCCGACAAATGCCAAGAAGTCTAATGTTGTCAGTTATGAAGGGCGCATTTACGATGAACTAATGACTCACAACTAAAAACTACTAATTATTAATGAAGATTGTATTTTTTGGTACACCTCAGTTTGCTGTACCCACCTTGGAAAAATTATTGAATCATTCAGAATTTGAGGTGCTGGCGGTTGTCACCCAACCAGATAAACGCCGGGAACGCGGAAATAAACTTACGCCTTCACCCATCAAAGCGATCGCTACTGCTCACAACTTACCAGTGTGGCAACCCGAACGGGTGAAAAAAGATACTGAAACTTTAAGCAAACTCAAACAATTAGATGCAGATGTGTTTGTTGTTGTCGCTTATGGACAGATTTTATCGGCAAAAATCTTGAATATGCCAAAATTAGCTTGCATTAATGTGCATGGCTCGATTTTACCCAAATATCGCGGTGCAGCACCGATTCAGTGGTGTTTGTATAACGGAGAGAAAGAAACGGGGATCACCACCATGTTGATGGATGTGGGGATGGATACCGGCGCAATGCTCCAAATAGCCACTACACCGATTGGATTACTGGATAATGCTCAAGATTTAGCCGACAGACTAGCAGAAATCGGTGGGGATTTGTTGGTGGAAACTCTATTGAAGTTGGAACGTAAAGAAATTCAACCAATACCCCAAGATAATTTAGCAGCTACTTATGCGCCTCTGATTCAAAAACCAGATTATGCTTTAGATTGGTCAAAAAGCGCGCTCCAATTACACAATCAAATCAGAGGCTTTTACCCTAACTGCACCGCTACCTTTCGTAACAACCTGCTGAAAATCACTGCTTCTGCTCCTCTTGGTTCTGTGAGCGAGCGCGATCTCCCACCAGAATTACAAGAATTGACTCATAAATTGCCTGATTTGTCAAATATATCAGATCGACCGGGAGTTGTAGTCAGCATTGCTAAAGGAATTGGCGCGATTGTCCAGACTGGGGAAGGTTTATTACTGTTGCGAGAAGTTCAGCTAGCTGGTAAACGTCCCCAGTCTGGATGGGATTTTGTTAATGGTACCCGCTTAACTGTAGGAGAAGTTTTTGGTACGGGAAGCTGACGGGGATGGAAGAGATGATGGAGAATAACTTTTAACTCCAAACTCCAAACTCCTAACTCCAAACTCCTAACTCCTAACTCCTAACTCCAAACTCCTAACTCCTAACTCCTAACTTTTCATAAAAGCGGCAAGATTCGCAAGGGCCATCAGGGTTGACTGCACAGCGAATGAGTTCTGAATGAGCATTGTAGCAGCAGGTGGCATCGCCGACTACCCAACGTCCCGCTACCAAACTTTTCTCGGATGGTCGTTTAGCAGACTGTACATAAATGGCAATATTATGCAAGCGGTAGCGCCCAGCTTGAAGTTTGTATCTATGACGGCGCTCTAAAACCGCGTAGGTTTTACCTTCAAAATCAAGATAGTTTCCGGGTTGGGGTGTCCAATCAAGTTGCACTCTACCGAGGGACTCACGCGGGTGCGTCAGAATCACCTCAGTTGGTAAAGAGTCTGGCTCCATAAGCTTATGTGATTTGATTTACATTATAAGGATAGTATCGCGATCGCTTTCTTTAGCTTATCGAATTTAAATTACAATTGATGATTAACTAGATTTGCGAGAAATATACATACAGTAAGGATGCAAATTATGGGAGCCAAAAGTCAGGTAAGATAGATTTGCTCAATTTACGCAAAGTTTGGTTGAGCGATCGCGCCACTTGGATATGCACTTCATCCTCTTCTACAGCTAAAATCTCAGTTGGCTGACCTTTTCCCAAATAAGACACTACCAAATTCGCTGCCTCCAAACCAGTAACATAAGCCTTTTCCTGGGACCAGGAACCATGACGGTTCACAATCCAATCCCCACTCATAAACACATTCTCAAAACTTGTCTTCGCGGGCAACATATAACGATAGCTGCCAGGTGCAAAGTGAGTCACCGCTTGAGGTAGCCGAATTACACTGCTATCAATAATCTTTGCCTCCCGAAAGGCTGGTACGCAAGTTGCTAAATAACCTTGAACTATTGCTAAAATCTCCTCATCACTCAAATTGAGAAATTGATTTGCGTGATAGAAATCAGCTTCAATCACTGTTCCCGGCTCATCCCGATATTCATCATGTAAAGCATTCAAATCAAAAAACGTCCAACCTGTACTTGCGTCGAATCCAAAACAAGCATTAGAAGGACGAGGAATATCAATTTTGCGGTCAAACCATAGTCGCGTGGCTAAAACATCAATTGCTCCTAAATTGCTCAAATTCCGGAATTCTTCACGGCTTTGTAAACTAGGGCTAGTTGAGACAATTTTCTTCATCCCCGTGATTCCAACCGCAAAAATCACCGCATCTGCTTCAATTACTTCATCACCACAAACCACACCCTTAACTTGATTACTATCAACAATTAAGTCTGTAACCCGACGCTTAGGCAATACTCGCGCCCCAGCTTTTTCGATACGTTTTACCCAAGGACGAAATATCTTTTCTCCGACAGTTCCCCGACACCAAACCACATCAAAATCCGGTTGATGAGCCAGAATAAAAAAGTAAAGCATCCCTAAAGTTGCGGCGGCTGAACACTGTTCGCCAGGGGCAAATAAGCCCACTAATAACATCGGTTCAAAAGCATCGCGGTAAAGTCGCGCAGCAACGTTAAAGTCTTTGAACAATTCACGGGCAGTTACAAAATCATAGCGCCGCCAAGCTGCATCGGAATTATCAAAATCAACAACCGCATAAAGTAAAGGCAGGGCACTGAGACGGTCAATTAGTGGCAGCCGCTTAAACTGAGTGTAGAGAAAAGTTCCCAGTGGCGAGGGGAGTCGCGGTAAATCTTGAAAAATTGGTGATTCAACTTCCAAACCAGCCGGCGAATATTGCGAAGAACGAGTCCAAGTAGTAAAAGGATTAATTTCTAATTCATTGATTAAGGAAAAAATATTTCTGTAAGGATACCAAAACCCATGAATCCCAGCTTCCACAGATTTTCCGGCAGATGTTTGCCAACCTGCCACCAATCCCCCAGGATAGGGGCCTGCTTCCAGAAGTGTCACATCATAACCTTGTTTTGCCAAATGGTAAGTTGCTCCTAAACCGGCCCAACCAGCACCTACAACTACCACCCGTTTTTGTTGTAACCCTCCTACCATCACAGCCTCCAATTGTTGTAGTCCATCAACTAATGTATACGAACTTGTGTTGCGATCGAGCAAGGGTTGTCATTATAGCGGTTTTCACTTGGATGCAATAGGCTCTTTGCTAGTACATTCCATCGAATTTAAAATAGTTATAAACTTGAAAAAAGGCTTAGGGAAAGCCGTTCAGTAAAAATCACTTGCGGTTAATGCTGAGTTAAGAGTATAACAGAAAACAGAATTCACTATTGATGAGGATAATCATAATGTCTCAATTAGCAAATGTAAAATCCAGTCTAAATGATTTTGAATTACGAGATGGAATTTATTTTCCTAGCGACTATGAACAATTAACTAATACTCAACATAAAAAAACATGGGATGCAATTGGTAAAACATATTATGGCTCTCAAAAAATTGAAAAAGTTGCAGCGACATCGCCTATTAAACAAGATTATACTCTGCTAACTGGTACGCCTGGAGGTACTTGGAACAAATTTCCGTTGAATAAATCTGTTGGTTCTATTCTAGAAATTGGTTCTGGTTATGGTCGCGCACCTTTACATCTCTCGAAAGCGAAAAATCTCAAATGCGAGAAATATTACGGCATTGATATTTCTGAACCTTTATTGCGGCGGCTAATCAAAGTTAAACAAGAATACAATTTTTTCCCAGAAGCTGAATTTAACTTGATTTGCACTTCTGCTGAAACATTGCCTTTAGAAGATAATTCTATAGATTTGGTAATTTCTAATTGCGTTTTTATGCATATTCCAGATGCCCAATTAAGAAATTTATTAGCTGATATCTCTCGTGTGCTAAAACCTGGTGGAATTTTTGTTTTTAATCATTCCTTTCACAATAAGTCTTGTCCTTCTCATATTATCCATAATTTTATCAGAAGGCTGAACCCATTTGTGAGAAATCCAGTTTATCTCAAGCAATACTCAGCTGCTGAAATAGAAGAAATGTTAGCTACTGCTGGGATGAAAGCTAAGTGTCCAGAATACATTGTCGAACCAACAGCAGAATATGCGATTTTGCCGGAAACCATCAAAGGGATTCCGGTGCCATTTGCTAATGCTATCAATAGGAGTCTCAAGCCATCCGATAATTTAAAAGAAACTTTGGCTTACGGTTTTAGTGCGTACAGTACAAAACTGGACTGATTAAGAAACTCTCTGGTTGTCACAATAAACGGAATATAAATAATGTACAAAAGCACAACAATGTTGTGCTTTTATTTTTACAATAAATACCTTTTAATTCCAATAATTATCCATAGATGATTATGAGATTGTGTCTGATTAATTAGTTATAATTTAATATGCTTGGGTTAAGGGTTATTGGCGTAGTCTTTCAAGATGCGATAAATCACGTCTATACATCAAGATTTTGGGGTTATCTGAACTGTATTGATTTTTAAATCAAAACCTTCTCGACGACAAATAATGTCATAGTAAACTACAGATTTAATAGATTGCCAAAAGGGCATTAATATTATGCCAGTGATTAAATTTAAAATCATCAGTAGTAATGTACTGATAAACATTTTATTTTCATTAGCCCAATCTCTAGATAAAAATAGGGAGATTAGTTATATTAAAATGTTGAATCCTTTACTATAAATCAACCATCCGAAAATTTGTATAGGTAAAGTAATTATAAATGATATGAAGATAATGGCAATAATCCGCCATGTTATACCAATTTAATGTGAAGTTACACATATCTAGATCCCCCTAAATCCCCCTTTTTAAGGGGGACTTTGATATGTTTTTCTGGTTCCTCCCTTTATAAGGGGGGCTAGGGGGGATCGAATTCTATGCAGCTTTATAAA
>NZ_JAVRBQ020000084.1:0-4953 GCF_034531215.2 Nostoc sp. ChiSLP03a | reverse complement strand
CTTAGAGAGTAAGCGTTTTAGGCTATAGTATTACTGAAGTCTCTAAGGAAGCAACAAATTTGTGAGCTATTCTGCTGTTTTGCCTCCCTGGCTGGTTTTAGATCCTCTGTTGCGTACCTGGTTGTTGGAGGATATTGGTAGGGGCGATCGCTTTCCCAGAGCGTAAATTATTTTTTATAGATCAATTCCTTTGCAGATCAATTTGACAGGTGGTATCCAACGCCGAATCGTTTTATACACACTTTTGCCCACTTCTGTATCAATGTGAATAAGAAAAGCAGTCACTATATTATATAAAGAGAGCAAAATTTGCTGTAACCACTCAAAAAAATCAGTTCCAGCCTAATGCTTCACTAATTTGCGCTGCTAGTTTCAAGGGACGGAAAGGCTTGGCAAAGACAGCAGCTACATTTAAGCCAGTAAACACGTCTTGAGCCGACTCCTGGACTTTGGCAGTTAGTAAAATTACGGGAATTGATTTAGTGACGGGGTTAGCCTTGAGTTGTTGCAGAGTGGCACGCCCATCCATATCAGGCATCATCATATCTAGTAAAATTACATCAAGCTTAGAGTTGGCTGCTACATTCAACGCTTCCCAACCAGAACAAGCAGTCAACACGTTCCAACCAGCAGCCATTTCTAATCCCAATTTTGCGATCGCCTGCACATCTTCTTCATCATCAACAATCAAGATATTTCTGCTCATATTGTCACTCTCGCATGATATGTGATGCTGATTAGCTTGATTAGTCTTCAGCTATTTTAGAATGCAATCGGGTAGAAGTAGGGGAGATTTGGGTAATTAAAGGCTGCTATTGAGAGTCTACTAAAGGTAACAGTACATAAAAAGTGCTACCTTTGCCTAAAATGCTCTGAACCCAGATTTTACCATCATGTTGCTGTATGATATCTCGGCAAATAGCAAGTCCTAAACCTGTTCCTCCTTTGTTGCGGGAGTCAGATGCATCTACCTGCTGAAAACGCTCGAAGATGATTTGTAATTTATCTTCAGGAATTCCTCGCCCTTCATCTTGGATCGTAATTAAAAGAAAGTTGGGTGATGAAGGCTGATTTTCTTCAGATTCAACGCTTTTAGATTCTGAGAGAGTGGCACTTATCCACACAGTGTCACCTGGTTCAGAAAACTTAATCGCGTTGCTCAGTAAATTGGTGAGGGTTTGCAAAAGGCGATCGGGATCTGCCCAAAGTTCTGCTGCTACGGGATTTATAATTAGTCGAACTTGTAATTTATCTGCCATTGCTTGCATTGCTTCCGTTGCCGTAATTAGCAAATCTGCGGCGTTGCACTTCGCCTTTCGTGTAAAAATTTTGCCCGATTTCATCCGCTCTAAATCGAGAATATCGTTCACTAAACGAATCAAGCGTTCAGTATTAGTCGTGGCAATGCTAAGGACTTTTTGTCCCTGTTCGGTTAGAGTTCCCAGTTGTCCTGAACTTAATAAATCTAATGCTCCCATTGTGGAAGTTAAAGGTGTACGCAACTCATGACTAACTAAAGAAATAAATTCGTTTTCTAGGCGTTTACGTTCGGTGATGTCATTGGCAATTAATAAAGCACATGGCACTCCACCTAAGTCAATTAATTCGAGAGATATCAGTATGGTTTTGAGTTCTCCAGACTTTGTAGAAAATTCAAATTCTAGATTGTACAGCGAGCCAGTTTCCGGCAGAAGTTGAATTGTTTGAGCGATCGCGACTGTGTTTTTACCTAAATTAAGTTCGGTAGCAGTATCTCCAATTACTTCTTCTAAACAATAGCCGCTCATTTTCAAGAAGCTGGGATTGACATCAATAAAACGAGCTTCCGAAACTGTAGCGATCGCGATTGGGTTGGGACTAGAGCGAAAAACCTTAGCAAACTTCTCTTCTGCTTTGGCGCGTTCAGAAAATTCCTGCTGCAACCGCTCATTTTGGGCTTGGAGTTGTCGTTGCAGTTTCCAAATAGTCAAATGATTTTCAATTCGTGCTAAAACCTCTTCTAGTTGGAAAGGCTTAGTGATGTAGTCCACCCCACCAGCTGTAAAAGCTTTTACCTTATCTAGCACATCACCTAAAGCGCTGATAAAGATTACTGGAATTTCGCGGGTGCGATCGCTTGCCTTTAGATGTTGGCAGACTTCATAGCCATTCATCTCAGGCATATTCACATCCAGCAAAATTAGGTCGGGAGGAACTGCATTCGCTCCCCGTAAACCCGTAGAACCTTTGGTTACACTTCTAACTTTATATCCCTGTTCCGTCAACATGGCGGATAAAAGATTCAGGTTTTCTGGCGTGTCATCAATCACCAGTATGTCTGCTTTGGGGAAGTTGAGTGACTCTTTAGGCATAGAAATATCGACTTTAGCCAGAATAGGCTACTAATTGTTTCTAGAGATTTTAACCTTAGTTCAATATCTTAATAATCAGTTACAAAAAAATAGTAATTACCCATTTATCTACCCTAGTTCTCCCCGATTAATTTCTAATGTTAAAAACATCAAATCAAGTTTGTAAATCACTTACTCAATTACACAACAAGGAGTAACTTGTATGCAAAGTGCAACCATGCGAAAACCAACTATTCTTGCATCAGGAGAAGGAAATCAATTTTCAGTTATTGGTGCACAGTTCACAACAAAAGTAACCGGAGAAGAAACTAATCAAGCGTGGACAATTTATGAAATTACAGATACAGAAGAAAATGGCCCACCACTTCATACTCACCCCTGGGAAGAGGCGTTTTATATTCTAGAAGGTGAAGTAGACATCCAAATTGGTACAGAAACAATTTTGGCATCACCAGGCTTTTTCGTTAACATTCCTCACAATGCAGCACACGGCTTTAAAATTCGTTCTGCTACTGCAAAATTCCTGGTTTTGATTTCGCCGAAGGGTGCGAAAAACTTTTATGAAGAAATGGGTCAAGTAGCAGATAGTCCATCGCTAAATATGGAAAAAGTACAGCCTGTTTTGAACAAATATGGATTGCAGTTTATTGCATAAGTTTTCGTTTGGATGGATTTGGCTGCACAGTTGTGTACCCCTATTCAGAAAGGCGATATAGAAACATACAGAGTTCGCGTTGGAAATCGCTTTCGTTGATAAATAAATCTATTTCTACAAAAATGCTATGCACTCAATAACCAATAGGCTATTCTATTCCATGCCAAAAACTGTCCGCTTTTTCGCTGCTAGTGCCCTAAGTTTGGGTTTCACCGCTAGCTTTGCTTTTTATCCAAGCGCGAGTCAAGCGGGTAATGACACTGGAGTGCCTGCTGAACTTCAGGGCGAGTGGCGGTATGGCCGGATTTCGTCCATCCAATACCAAGACAGTTACACAGGGCAGTCCGCAGCCCCAAACGGCTCTAGCGACCAATTCCAACTTGCATCTAATGGAAATTACAAGCGAAATAGACTGATTCAAATCAACACCTACAACTGTGCGTCTAATCTCTTCATAGAGGAAAAAGGCAAAGTTAAGATTGAGGCTCAACGCCTGACTTTTCAACCCAGCGACAGCACATCCAAAGGGCAAATCTGCAATAGCGGGCGCACCTACTCCAGCCGCAATACAGCAAAGCCTGAGACTTACCAGTGGTCGATTGAGACTAATGATTATGGGCAGCAAGTTTTAGTACTTGAGACTGCCGATGGCAAGGGTCGCGCTCATTATGGACGACCTCAATAAGCTAATGAGCATTCAATTTGCATAGAACCCAATACGCTGAGGTTAAGAATTTTTTCTCTCCCCTGCCTCCCCTACTTCTACCCGATTGTTTTCTAATCTACAAGATATCGAACGAGGTTATCCTATGATTCACCATATTTCAATTGCTGTTAGAAACCCTAACCATGTTGCTCAAGTTCTGGCGGAAATCTTAAAAGCGCAAGCTGTTCCCTTTCCTCCTAATCCAGGAAGTTATATGGTTCTACCTTTTGATGAATACGGTACAGGCATTGAACTTTATCCTTTAGGTTCTCAAATAGAACCTGGTGAAGGTGATGAAGAATGCGTATTTGTACATACTGCTATTACTTCCAGGTATACAGATATTCATGCGGCTATCTCTGTACCAATTAGTCAGCAAGAAATTGAAAAAATTGGTGTTCGTGAAGGTTGGCGTGTAGTGCGCTGTAACCGCGATTCTTTCTTTGATGTGATTGAGTTCTGGGTGGAAAACAGGTTAATGATTGAATTGCTAACACCAGAAATGGCATCTCAATATTTGAAATTTGCTACCCAGCAAGAAAATCTGAAATATTTTTTGGCAGAACCAGTTTTAGCTACAAATTGATAAACATTTATTGCAATCCTATTTTATTTGTAAGAATTACAAACAGTAGATCCCCAACTTATCAAACAAGTTGGGGATTTTGTCTGCTATGAAAGCTGCTAGCTATTATATTGATAAATTAAAATTCTCGTTGTATGATTATTAACTACAATATTGTTTACACTGTATTATAATTGTAATAAATTAAAGAGCCATTTAAGATGCCAAAAGACAGTCTGAAGGTTTGTTTAGATGCCCTGATATGTAGAGAAGCATTTGAAGTACAAGGGCAACAAGGTCAAAATATAGGAAGAAATATTCCGATGATATCTATTCGGGATTTAGAAAAAAATTCTTTTTTCTATCCATTTTTACGCAAACCGGATTTTCAAAGAGAAACTAATGAATGGAAATCTGAGAAAATATGTGAGTTTGTAGAAAGTTTTTTAGATGGTGATTTAATACCATCTGTTATTCTTTGGAGAAGTACTAGCAGTTATTATTTTGTCATTGATGGCTCCCATCGACTTAGTTCTCTAATAACCCAAGTTGCTAGTTATGCTTGCAGGTGTTCAGGTGGCATTGCATAAGCAATAAAATCCCCTCCAGAGGAAAAATTAGGAGGGGTAATGTTAAACGAAATAATTACAATTTATGCTATCACTGATGACCTATT
>NZ_JAVRBQ020000083.1:0-16295 GCF_034531215.2 Nostoc sp. ChiSLP03a | reverse complement strand
CAATAGGTCATCAGTGATAGCATAAATTGTAATTATTTCGTTTAACATTACCCCTCCTAATTTTTCCTCTGGAGGGGATTTTATTGCTTATGCAATGCCACCTGAACACCTGCAAGCATAACTAGCAACTTGGGTTAGTAGCAACAATTTGACTATCAACTTCAGCTACCCAAGCTAAAAACTCACCCGTCGGTATTTTTTCGCCAAGATATTTTCGAGTTGCTTCTGCTAGATTTGTGGTGTCATATCATGTCCGCTTGATTGCTTATTAAACCCGAAGAACCCCACCCCGCCAAAGCTGTGCTTTGTCTCCCCTCCCCGCTCTTCGGGAGGGGTTGGGGGTGGGGTTATTTTATTATGGGTAATTTGGCGGACATAATATCAGAGTCACCTTTAATATCGCCAACCTCTCGCAGGAGTTCGAGACGCAGTTGGATTAGCGCCTCTAAATCCTGCAAGTTGGCTTGTCGCAAATTGAACATCACTCTAATTTACGATCGCACTTCCGCCACGGTGATGATTTTTTCATCGCGGTTGAGTTGGAGGATGCTTTCACCTTTGACATCCCTACCTAAAAGCGGCACTGTTTCCACAGGTATGCGTACTACCCGCTCCTTATTCGTTACTAAAGCTATCTCGCCAGATGCGTTGGCGTAGCCCGCCGTACCACTTCGTGGAAGCAAGCTACGCGTAGCGTCTCCAAGAGTTGGCATCGCTATGACCATACCAGCTAAGTTGTCAGTTTTGCTAGCAAATTTCAGGGCTTGCGTGCCTAAATCACCGCGATTAGCCGCTCTTAACTGACTCGCAGCCATCCGCTTGGCATATCCTTCTTGAGTAACTAACAGCAGTTGGTCATCTTTACCGACAGTGACACAGCCAACCATTTGCTGATTTCTCAATAGTCGAAATGCTTGTAAACCCATCGCTGTGCGTCCCATGACCGGCAATTGTTCATCATTAACTGCAAAGCGCAAGATTCGCCCACCGGAACTAGCTAAAATCAGATGCTCTCCGGGAGCGGCGAATTGGGTAAATGACAATTCATCATCATCTTTGAGCTTCAAAATTGTAATTCCGCGCCGAGTCAGGTTAGTGAATTCTCCCAGAGATAGACGCTTAATTCTTCCCTGTTTTGTTAAGAGAATCATCTGCCTATTTTCGAGGTTTTCTGGGAGCAAAAAGCGGCTGACCACAGCTTCTTGAGCGCCTTGAGCAGTATTACTGAGCATAGTAATTAAAGGTTTTCCCCGTGGAGAACGCCCAGTAGTTGGGGGAATTTCTCCCACATTCACCGGATAGACTTTGCCACCACCAGTTAGTACTAGCAAGTCTTTCCCTGTGTCAGTCAACACAGTTTGGATAATAAAGTCATTATCGTGTAGACCATTTTCAGCTTTTGACTTTCTCCCAGATGGTTGGGTGCGGCGGACATAACCCCGTTGGGTAAATTCTAAAATTGCTTCCTCTACTGGTTCCGAAGATTTAAGTTCTTCCTCCTCTGACCCTCTGCTCCTGTGCCCCTCTGCTCCTGTGCCCTTCTGCTCCTCTGCCTTATACTTTTGCTCCTCTGCAATTTTCGTTCGCCGGGGATCGCTGTACTTGCGCTTAAGCGATCGCAAATCTTTTTTCAGCGCCTTCAATAATTCGCGGCGATCGCTCAATAATAGCTCCAACAATCTAATTTGTTGGCTTAACTGCTCAAATTCCTGCTGCAAATTTTCCTGTTCTAAACTGGTGAGGCGGCGCAACGGCATAGCCAAAATTGCATCTCCTTGTGCCTCACTCAAATCCAGTTGGCTACAAAGATTAATTTTTGCCGTACTTCCATCGGGAGCTTGGCGCAAAATTCTAATTACCTCATCCAAATTAGACAGCGCTTTCAGCAAACCTTCTACCAAATGCACGCGACTTTGGGCTTTATCCAACTCGTAATTGTAGCGACGGTTTAGCGTCTCTTCTCGGAATCTCAAAAATTCCTGCAACAGTTGACGCAAACTTAACTGGCGGGGTTGTCCATCGACTATTGCCAGCAGAATCGCCCCAAAAGTCATTTGTAAAGCAGTTTGCTGATATAAATGCTGGAGAACTTCTTGGGGATTGGTATCGCGTTTGAGTTCAATTACCACCCGCATCCCTTCGCGATCGCTCTCATCCCGAAGATCGGAAATTCCTTGCAAGCGTCCTTGATTTACTAAATCCGCTACCTTCTCAATCCAGGCAGCTTTATTCACTTGATAAGGCAATTCTGTAATAATAATTGCCGTCCGGCGCTTGCTTCCCCTCGCGGCGGGAATTTCCTCCAGAGTTGCAACTCCCCGCAGCAGAATTCCACCTTTACCTGTGCTGTATGCTTCCCGAATTCCCGCTTCACCAACTATTTCCCCACCAGTGGGAAAATCTGGCCCTGGAATTAGCTCAAATAATTTTTCATCTGGCAAATCTGGGTTGTCGATTAAAGCAATTAACCCATCGACAACTTCGCCCAAATTGTGAGGTGGTACATTTGTCGCCATTCCCACGGCAATACCAGAACAGCCATTGAGTAACAGAAACGGCAACTGAGCAGGTAACACCGTTGGTTCTTGCTGGGAATTATCGAAGTTACCGACAAATTCCACAGTTTCTTCACCAATTTCTGTCAGCATTCCCTCATGGCTGATGGGTGCAAGGCGCGTTTCTGTGTAGCGCATCGCCGCTGGCGGGTCATTATCGACGCTGCCAAAGTTACCATGTCCTGCTAGCAAGGGATAGCGGCTAGAAAAATCCTGCACTAGCCTGACTAAGGCATCGTAAACTGATTGGTCGCCGTGAGGATGGTATTTACCCAACACATCACCCACTACACGGGCACATTTTCGATAGGGTCTATCTGGTACCAAACCGAGTTCGTGCATTGCATACAAAATGCGCCGATGCACTGGTTTTAAGCCATCACGCACGTCTGGTAGCGCTCGCCCGACAATCACGCTCATGGCATATTCTAGATAAGACCGTTGCATCTCGGTATGCAGGGCTGTTGGAATTACCTGTCCCGTTGAGAGAAGGTTTAACTGTTTTGCCATGAGTTTTTTCCCTGAAATTTAACTACACAAAAGCCGATGGAACTCAACACTGCGGCAACCACAGCATAACGGATGAAATGAGATTCATAACAAAATTTTGATAGTCACAGAAGAAAAAGCAGTAGTATCATCCTTGATGACGAAGATGCACATTGACTATTAAAAAGGATGCACACGAGTATAATCTACATAAACTTAGTAGCCATGATACTTACCGAAGAAAAATTTATAATTCGGGAGACAGAATTCAAAATGGATTCTGTGGGACTGGATAGAAAATTGAGGTTTAGAGCAAGCGATTTTAACGCGCGTGTTCGCTCTTAGCGTCTCCCCTTGGGAGAAGAAAAAATTCTTTCCATGACTCTTACCCCTGACTTGAGTGTTGGGGTATTCTGAATTGTGAATTCTGTCTTCTGACTTCTTTTGATCATGATTGCAAATCTTTAATTTTGTATTCTGGAATTCTTGAATCTCCTCACCTCTATAACTAAAATTCTCATGAAAACTGTTTTAATTGTCGAAGACGATCTAATTAATGCTCGTGTTTTTTCCAAAATTTTGTCCAAGCGTGGTGGCTTGGGTGTAAAACACACTGAAAATGTCGAAGAAGTCATCAAAATTGCCCAATCAGGAGAAGCCGACCTGATTTTGATGGATGTTTCTCTCTCCAGAAGTGTTTACCAAGGCAAGTCTGTTGATGGAATTAAGATTACACAAATGTTAAAATCCGATCCAAAAACAGCAAACTTACCTGTGATTTTGGTGACAGCACATGCTATGGAAGGCGATCGCGAGAACTTTCTTAAGCAAAGTGGTGCTGATGGCTACATTTCTAAACCAGTTGTTGACCATCAACAGTTCGTTGACCAAATCATCGCACTTCTACCCACAGACTAACACTGAGAATTAACGACTTATTTTCAGGAATACTTGCTTGCCAATGTTTTTGGGCAACTAATTCCTGTATTTATTTAGTATAGATGTACTACGAAAAGGTACTGTTAGGCAAGTGGTAATAGGAGAATTAAGAGTTAAGAGTTATGAGTGAGCAGTTGAAATATTTAACTTTTAACTCCTAACTCCTAACTTCTAACTCCTATTGAGTCGGCTGTTTTCTAGGCGTAGGCGCTGATGATGAGTTTTCTCGTTGCTGTATGGCTGCTTGAATACGTGGTAATTCTAGGAATTTTTTCGTATCAGACAGTAGACGATCGCCCCAAAGATTTTCTTTGAGGAAATTCAAATTAGCATAGCGCGAATCGATACGGAGTGCAGTTTCTCCCAAGGTTAGTCCTTGTTGGCGATCACCTTTAGTATATAGTGCCACTGCCAAGGCCAATAAAGGTTCTGCCGCTTGTTTTTCAAGGGTTACAGCAGATTGCCATCGCTTAATTGCTTCGGCGACATTACCCTGCTCGTAGTTGATTAAACCAATATTGTTGAGCGCGGGCCAGAATTTTTTATCTTGGGAGACGGCTTTATCGTACTGGGCGATCGCATCTGGCAATTTGCCCAGCAAATAGTAAGCATTACCCAAATCAAATAATCCCTCTGGATCGTTGGGTTTTAACTTCAAACCATCTTGATAATTGACAACAGCAGCCTGGTAATTTTTCTGCTGAAAATTTGCTGAACCCAAAGCAAACAAAATATCACCATTTTTGGGGTTAAGAGATTGCGCTTTTTTCAGACTAGCGATCGCCCCATCAAACTCTTTGGATTGCAACTGCAATCCACCTAACAGCAACCACACTTTATCATTCCCAGGAGCGAGTTGACTAGCCAGCCGCGCTCGTGGCAAAGCTAAATCAACCTGTTGAAACTGAGCTAGTTGAGCCGCCTCTTGGGCCAAGCTCAACCCCTGTTTTTCTAACTTTGTCGCATCTAGTTGCAGTGTATGGGGTATTAATGCCTGCGCGTTAGCGGCTTTTGGCATACTCCATAAACTACAGACCATTAAAAGAGAAATCAAACGAACATGTTTAGGCACACTACCGCCTTTAAGCCACTAATCAAAGAATCTTTCAGCTAGCTTAAACGATCTGCGCTGTTGACGGTAGCAAAATCTTACAAAGAAAGGCAGGAGGCAGGAGCAGGAAGCAGGGGGAGCAGGGGGAGCAGGGAGATGAGGGAGTGAGGGAGTGAGCGAGTGAGGGAGTTAGGGGACAAGGAGATAAACAAAACTCCTAACTCTTAACTTTTAACTCCTAACTCCTAACTCCTAACTCCTAACTCAGCACTCAGCACTCAGCACTCCTAACGCCCAATGCCCCATACCCATTAAACAATTGATGACTTTGGTCATACATCAGTCTGGAATTACTAGTGACTTTGGTCATACATCAATTTGAATGTTTTGAATGATAATTATTATGTATGAATTTATACGATGAGGTAAATATTAAACACTTTGATATCAAAAAAAGCAATTGTCTAAGATTGCTTAATCCATACCTCAGCAGAATAGAACTTTAATGTAAATAAGGAGTTGATTCCATGTTAAAACCAAACCGGATATCAATTGTATTAGCTGCTGCTGCTTTGATCGTTGTTCCCACTCTCTTGACTGCACCTGCAAGTGCCCAGACGAAAGTCTACGTTAATGGCGATCGCGATCAAGATTGGAACCGCGACGGCAGATCCAATTCTAGAGAAGTCAGAAACTCTAGAGACAGGGAGAATTGGAACCGCGATCGCAGATCCTATCCTGTAGAAGTCAGAAACCCTAGAGATCGGGATAATTGGAATCGTGACAATCAATTTAATCGCAGAGTAGTCAGACTTGGTAATGGTGATATCAGATATCCCAATGGGCAAATTATTCCTGCTAGATCCGTAGTCAGACTGCGCGATCGAGGTTATTTCAGACTTCCTAACGGGGATATTCTTCTTCCCAATCAGGAAATTGTTCCTGCTGGGAGATTGGTGAGAGTGCATGATGATTACTTCAGACTTCCTAGCGGATTGGTACTGCAAATAAACCTTTAAAACACTAAAAACTCAAAATCATTGTCAGTATTAGGCTACCAGGCTATAGTTTTAGCCGTGAATAAATAGCTCGGTAGCCGTTCCTTATAGACAAAATGGATATGAAAGTTGATACACCAAATACCGTAGATTCCCCAGTTTTAGTTCCAGAGGTAAAGAAAAAAAAGAGCAGACGTAATTGGCTCTCTTGGCTAATAGCTCTTTGCCTTTTGGGTGGAATTGGCTATGCCGTTTATTACCAAGTAACGGTTGCTCCTCGTCAAGAAGCCAGACGCAGAGTGCTGACAAGACCTGTAGAAAGGCAGAGTTTAACAATTACAGTTTCAGCGAACGGAACGGTGAAACCTGAGCGATCAATCAACCTCAGCCCAAAAAATTCCGGCATCTTGAAAAGCCTGTTGGCGAAAGAAGGAGATATTGTCAAACAAGGACAGATTGTCGCTTACATGGATGATTCCAACCTCCGGGGACAACTTACCTCCGCTCAAGGACAATTGGCACAAGCCGAGGCGAATTTGCAAAAAGCGATCGCAGGTAATCGTCCTCAAGATATTGCCCAATCACAGGGAGCATTAGACGAAGCCCAAGCGAATCTGCAAAAAGCGATCGCAGGTAATCGCTCTCAAGATATTGCCCAAGCACAGGCACGCTTGCAAAGCGCTCAAGCCGCCCTTCGCCAAGCAGAAGATGATTTTGCTCGCAATCAGCAACTTTACAATGCAGGTGGTATTTCCCTTCAGACTCTCAACCAAAACCGCTCCAATCGCGACAGTGCCCAAGCGAATGTAAATGAAGCACAGCAAGCACTGGCTTTGCAAAAAGCCGGATCGCGTCCAGAAGACGTTGAGCAAGCACGAGCTGTGGTGAAGCAGAGACAGCAAGCTTTGGCACTTCTGAAAGCCGGAACGCGCCAAGAAGATATTAATGCCGCTCGTGCCCAAGTAACATCGGCTCGTGGTTCGCTGCAAAACATCCAAGCCGAAATCAATGACACGATTATTCGCGCCCCTTTTGATGGTGTGGTGACAAAGAAATATGCCGATCCCGGCGCTTTCGTGACACCGACAACTGCTAGTAGTGAAGTAGCTTCTTCTTCTTCTTCTTCAATCTTGGCTCTAGCTTCCACAAATGAAGTTGTCGCCAATTTAGCGGAAACAAATATTTCTAAAATCAGCCTTGGTCAAAAAGTCTCGATTAAAGCAGATGCCTACCCAGGAAAAACCTTTGAAGGTAAAGTCAGCCAAATTGCTGCCCAAGCAATAGTAGAGCAAAACGTCACCAGTTTTGAAGTGAGAGCATCACTTTCAGACCCTCAAAGACTACTGCGGTCTGGGATGAATGCGGAAGTAGATTTTCAAGTCGGTCAAGTTCAAAATGTTTTAGTAGTGCCAACAGCTTCAGTGGTTCGCCAAGAAAATGCTACAGGCGTATTTGTGCAAGGAAAAAATAACAGACCTGTGTTCACTCGCATTGAGACTGGCGTCACCGCGAATAACTTTACCGAAGTTAAGTCTGGATTGACAGGAGACGAAAGGGTGTTACTCAGTTTCCCGCCAGGATCGCGTCCGCAATCAACACCAAGAGGAGGAGTTTTCCCTGGTTTAGGTGGAGGCGGAGGAGCCGGCGGAGGCGGAAGAGGAGCAGGTGGCTCAGGAGGTCGTTCTCAAGGCGGTGGTTCTGCCGGTGGTGGTCGTTCTCAAGGCAGTGGTTCTCCTTAAAGTTAGTTTTGACAATAAAGAATTCAGGAGTAAGGAGCAAAGCCAAAGACGCTACGCCTTTGCTCAGAATTCAGTATGAATTCAAGTTTGACTGGCGGGTAAATATATGAGTTTAATTCCTCCACTAATTGATTCTGAATTCTGGATTCTCAATTCTGCATTCTTCTTTAAATAAAACATTATGTTTAAGATATTTAAGGGCTTTTATAAAGCGAAGAATACCCGCACAGTACCATTGCTGGAAATATTGACAATGGCAGCAGAGACTCTGTGGAGTAACAAATTACGCACAGGTCTAACTATGTTGGGCGTGATTATTGGGATTTCTTCAGTTATTGCCATTACTTCTGTCGGTCAGGGAGTACAAAAAGGAGTTGAGCAACAGATCCAAGCATTGGGTACAGATGTGATCCAAATTTTGGCGGGTGCGGCAAGAAGCGGAAATGTCCGTCAAGGAGTAGGTTCTAGCAGTACCTTGACCTGGGAAGATGCGAAAGCGATCGCTACACAAGCGCCATCAGCACAGCTGGTTTCTGCTTATCTCCAAAGGACTGCCCAAGTTGTCTATGCAGGACAGAACACCTCAACAACCATTTATGGCACTGATTTGAATTACCCAGAAATCAGAAATACTCACCCCCAACAAGGAAGATATTTTACCCAAGAAGAACTAGATACTGCCGCACAGCTTGCCATTCTTGGCCCCACAGTTCTAAAAACACTCTTTGCACAAGGCGTAAATCCGATCGGTGAGAGAATTCGGATTCAGGGAGAGGCTTATGAAGTAATTGGGGTGATGGAACCTAAAGGCGCTCAGGGGCCAATGGATCGAGATGACCAGATTTTTATTCCTCTAACTAGTATGTCGAAGAGACTAGTTGGGAACAATGCCCTGGTAGGCGTTTCTGTAAGTGGAATTCTAGTCAAAGGCGCGAATCAAGAGCAGTTAGAAGCCGCTCAGTTTCAAGTCACCAATCTCTTACGGCTGCGTCATAACATTTATCCGCCACAAGCTGATGATTTTCGGCTGACTAATCAAGCTGATATTGTTAGTACCTTTACTAGTATTGTGGGTTTATTTACAGTCATGGTGGTAGCGATCGCGGGAATTTCTCTGGTTGTTGGTGGCATTGGTATTGCTAACATTATGCTAGTTTCTGTGGTCGAGCGGACGCGGGAAATCGGGATTCGCAAAGCCGTAGGAGCAACCAATTCTGCCATACTTAATCAATTTTTAGCGGAAGCGATCGTGATTTCCATTGTCGGCGGAGGTATTGGGATGGTGACTGGCGTTTTATTAGCCTTTGTGGCTGCAAACGTTTTCAAATTCCCGTTTGTAATTTCTTTTTTGTCAATCGTTGCTGGCTTTGTACTCTCATTAACTGTTGGTTTAATCGCTGGGGTGATTCCAGCACGGAATGCATCTAAATTAGATCCAATCAATGCTTTGAGAAGCGACTAAGATTATGAGTGCTGAGTGCTGAGTGCTGAGTTATTTAGTGTCAATTTTTAAATTTGAGTAGTCAGTAGAATGAGTAAAGTTGAGCGTTTTGAAGATTTGATTGCTTGGCAAAAAGCAAGAATTCTTACTAAAGATATTTATCAGGTTACTCAGCAGGGTGCATTTGCTAGAGACTTTGGACTATCGGGACAAATACAAAGGGCAGCAGTATCTATCATGTCTAACATTGCTGAGGGTTTTGAAAGAAGTTATTTAGGAGAATTTCATCAGTTTCTTTCCATAGCCAAGTCATCTTGTGCAGAACTGCGTTCTCAACTTTATGTAGCTCTAGATGTTGGCTACCTCGATCAAGTCAAATTCAACCAACTTTTAAACCAAGCAGAAGAAGTGGGCAAAATTATTGGCGGTCTTCGCATCTCAGTTAGTAAACAAAAACATCAAAAAAACTCAGTCTCTACCACTAAATAAACTCTCATCACTCACTACTCACTACTCAGCACTCAATTTATGCCAACGATGATTTGGATGGAATCTATTACTAAAACTTACCACTTGGGAGAAGTCAGTGTTCCCATACTCAAGGGAATTCAACTCTCTATTGAAGAAGGGGAATACGTCTCAATTATGGGTGCATCAGGTTCGGGTAAATCCACGCTGATGAATATTTTGGGATGTCTGGATCGTCCGACAACTGGAGATTATATTTTTGAAGGCAGAAACCTTACGACTTTTGATGATGATGAATTAGCCTATATCCGCAACCAAAGGATAGGTTTTGTGTTCCAACAATTTAACCTATTGGCGCGGGCAACAGCATTGGAAAACGTCATGTTGCCAATGGTTTATGCCAATTTACCCAAGCCAAAACGCCGAGAAAGGGCATTAGAAGCCTTAGAAAAAGTAGGACTAGGGGGACGCATCGCTAACCGTCCTAGTCAACTCTCTGGCGGACAACAGCAACGAGTAGCGATCGCTCGTGCTTTGGTCAACCGACCTGCATTAGTTTTGGCAGATGAGCCAACAGGAGCTTTAGATACTGAAACTTCCCATGAGGTGATGAATTTACTGACTGAACTTAATGACCAAGGGATCACAATTGTGATTGTCACTCATGAACCTGATATCGCTGCTCAAACCAGAAGGATTATTCGAGTTCAAGATGGTTTGATTGTCGGCTAATTTGTTAAGATTAACCTTCTAAGGAGGAATTTAAGATTTAAACATCTTAGGTCAATCAGGATGAAAACTTTTAATTATATCCTCAAAAAACCTAATTAATGACTATATCTAGATTATGAATTTCAGCTTATTCTTCGTGCATTCTGCCTGGGTTCCTGTCGCGTTGGCGATTCTTCTTCCAAATGTAGTAAGTGCAGCAACTCCACTAAAAGCACAGAATTCTTCAAGCTCTGTACAAGTTCCCGATCGCCTCAACCCCAATCCCAACCCTCTGCAATTTCCAACTAAACCAGAGGAAGTAAGGATTCAGGGAACTGTGCCAATCAGTTTGGCACAAGCTTTGGAACTCGCAAAACGCAACAATCGAGACTTACAAGTAGCTATATTACAGCTAGAACGCAGTCGTTCGGCACTACGGGAATCTCAAGCTGCCTTATTTCCGACTCTGGGAATAAACAGTAGTGTGACTAATAGTGGTAATGGTTTTAGTAACAATTCATCTCAAGCCAGCACCTCTTTCAATGGTTCAGCCCAACTGAATTATAATCTCTATACTTCTGGCAACACGCTAGCGACTATCCGAGCCGCAGAGGAACAGCTACGGGTAGATGAATTAAATGTTGAAAGTCAGTCTTTGACAATTAGCTTAAATGCGACTACTCAATACTACGATTTGCAACAAGCAGATCAACAAGTAAGAATTAATCAGTCTGCTGTGATCAATGCCCAGGCTAGTTTGCGGGATACTCAAGCTAGAGAACAGGCTGGAGTGGGGACGCGGTTCGATGTGTTGCAAGCTCAGGTAAATTTAGCAAATGCCCAACAACTACTTACTAATGCGATCTCACAGCAGCAAATTGCCCGTCGTCAGCTTGCCACGTTGTTAAGTTTATCGCAGTCAGCTGAGATCAGTGCCTCAGATCCCGTACAATTAGCGGGTCTTTGGCAGCAGACGGTAGAACAAAGTATTGTCCAAGCATTTCAAAATCGTCCAGAGTTGCAACAGCAATTAGCACAACGTAACATTAGCGAGCAACAGCGACGACAGGCACTTTCACAACTAGGACCGCAAGTAAGTTTGGCAGGAAATTACAATCTGCTAGATCGGTATGATGATGGTGTCAGCCTTACTGATGGCTATTCAGTGGGACTTCAAGGAAATCTAACGGTGTTTGATGGGGGAGCAGCAAGAGCAAGGGCGGCTCAGTCGAGAGCTAATATTGCGATCGCAGAGACTCAATTTGCTAACCAGCGCGACCTAATTCGCTTTGATGTAGAACAGTACTATGCTCAATTGCAATCCAATTTAAATAATGTGCAGACTTCTAGTGTGGCTTTAAATCAAGCCAGGGAAGCTCTGAATTTAGCAAGATTGAGGTTTCAAGCTGGTGTGGGCACTCAAACAGAGGTAATTGATGCTGAAAATGACCTGACAAGAGCAGAAGGTAATCGAGTTGCAGCTATTTTGGATTACAATCGCGCTCTAGCTAATTTACAAAGATCGGTAACATCCAGAGCTTCGCGCTAAGATCAAATCATTAGACATTTGGTGAAATTAAATATGCGTTATCCAAAACCCTTGTAGAGACATAGCACTGCTACGTCTCTACATTCTTTTTTGCAATGTTTATGAAATAAAGAGACCTCTTGCAAAAGTGCTTTTTGCACAATGAGTGGGAAAAGGGACTCATCTTTATTGGGGAAAGGGAAAATACCAAACCTTTCCCCCTTTCCCCCGCCCCTTATCCCCTTCTTGGAACCCCACCCTCCCCTTATCCCCTTCTTGGGGCCCCACCTTCCCCTTTTCCCGACAAATGCCAAGAAGTCTAATGTATAGCTGTAGTCAGATATGTTATACCAATTCAATTAATGATTGCAACATATTCTTGGGTAAAGACGCGATGAATCGCGTCTCTACAAATGGTTTATTTGTCATATTCTTTTTTCCAATTAGTATTAGGACAGTGTTGATTGCTTAAAGCTTTAAAGCAACTGCGTTTATACTTAGTACTCAACACGGGCTAAACGCCTCGTTGACGCTAACAGCACTCAGCACTCAACACTTTTCTTTAGTGGTGGGGGTTGAGTTTTTTTGAGAACTCTCATTACTCATTACTCATTACTCAGCACTCTTAAGGTACAGTAATTACTGCTACTGGGCAATGAGCTTTACTCAGAATTGTATCGACTCTATGACCGAAGAAAACGCGACCCGTAACCATTCGGATACTACTCCCTAAAATAATTAGGTCAACTTCCTGAGTTTGGGCAAATTTGAGGATTTCCTTTTCTGGGCTGGTTCCTTGAAGAATATAGGTTTTGACATCAGCACCCAGATTGCGGGCAATTTCTGCTTGCTGTTCGAGCATATCATGAGCAATTTCTTTGACTGGAGCTAGCGATCGCTGTTCGTAAAGAATATACTCAACCTGTGGCAAATTAATTACGTTAACGATCATCACTAATGCCCCGGTTTGAGCTGCGATCGTACTTGCCATCTCTACAGCATTTTTACTATATTCTGTCCCCACCGTTGGCACCAAAATCTTGTTGATCTGTTGTTGAGGAATTTTGCATATCTCGCCTTTCGGTTGGGGTAGATGCGACTTTACTACCATCGTTGCACAAGGTGCTTCTTGGACAACCCGATCGACAAGCAAATTGAACAACGCTTTCTGGGGGCGGATCTGTTCCGAAGCTCCTAATACAATCAAGTCATAGTTTTTGTTTGCTTCATTCAAAATTACCTCCGCTTTATTACGCCCCGACTCCGTTTTTGTTTGCAGGGTGGTATCAGCAGGTAGCTGCATTTCCTCAGTAACAGCAGTCAGAGCAAGGTCTGCGGCAGTATCTTTAACCTGGGTTGCCTCTATCCGGCGGGCTTTGCTTTGAGGTTGCTTATCACTCAGAGCATATAAAGATGTAACTTCTATCGAGTTTTGGTGAGCCATGTAACCGACTAGTTGCGCCGCCAGTTGGATGTTAGGGCCACCACTAGTAGGTATTAAGATACGGTGAATCTGCTTGATAAAGCTGCGACTATCCTGTTCTTCTTGTTCCAAACGTCGAGCTTCCTCTTCACCCATAACCACCTTCGACAAACACCAGCGCAGCAGGGGTGGAGCCATTAAAGAAGTGACGATCGCTACCATGACAATAATCGAGTACATCTGGGGATTCAGCACTCCCAAAGATAAACCAATGGTGGCAACGACAATTTCCATCGCCCCGCGAGCATTCATCCCGGAACCCATCGCCAAACCTTCCCAATGACTCAAGCCGCCCGCACGAGAACCAAGGTAAGCACCTGTAAATTTGCCCACACAGGCAACAACGAGAACAATTAAACCAAATAGCAACGTCTGTGGGACTAACAGAGCTAGCAAATTAACTTTCAAGCCGGCTGAAGCAAAGAAAATTGGCGCTAGAAAGCTTGCTGTGAAGACTTCTAACATATGCCCAGCTTCATTGCTAAAGCGGCGGGATTGACCTGCTAGAATCCCCAGCACGAAAGCACCTAATGCTGCTTCTAGACCTAATGCGTGGGTAAGTGCCGCGGCCGAGAGCGCAAGAATCAGCACAACCGACATACTCGCGGCAATTCCACCAACATAATCATCAACCCACCGTAATATCTGGTCTACAATGGTACGCCCAATTGTAAAAGCGATCGCTAAAAATAATATGGCCGCGCTTACAGAATGGAAAATTGTCCCAAAGTCAAATTTGCCGCTACTAGCTAAACCTGAAACCACAGAAAGTAAAATCCAGCCGATGGTGTCGTCAGTCATGCCAGCAGCTAAGGTAACTTGACCAATGTCACGGCGAATCAGGTTTAAGTCCATCAGCACCTTCGCAATCACTGGTACTGCTGAAATACTCATTGCTGTGGCGATAAATAGACTAAATACCAATCGCTTTTCTGGGTCGGCTAAAAAACTATCTGGCAATAGCCAGCCCAATCCAAATCCGGTGATAAACGGGACAATAATTCCGCCCAGTGAAATCAACAGAGCCGTTTTACCCTTACGCAGAATCAGCTTGAGATCCGTCTCTAACCCAGTCACAATCAGCAAAAATAACACGCCTAACCAAGAAATCACCGAAAGTAAATTAGACTGTTCTTGACTTTTGGGAAAGATATGCGCCTGTAAATCTGGAAGAAGCAAACCAAATAAAGAAGGGCCAAGCAGCACACCCGCCAGTAATTCTCCAACAACAGGCGGTAGGTTAATCCGGCGCATCAACTCACCTAATCCCCGCGCTACGAGAAGCAATAGTGACAGTTGCACTAGCACCAACAGCAGCTCGTGATGACCAAGAGGTTTAATTAAACCGTCACCTGCTGCTTTCTGGGCAGCGAGTACAGGCACTAATATTAGGGACAGGTTTTGCATATAAGCGTCCAAAGGTTGGATTACAAATTTTTAAGGGGCTGCTACAAGTAAATCTGAAAATATTTACTTCTACATCGGTCTAGGAGATTAAACTGTGATTGTTATTATTAATCGCAAGAATATCATGTGCGATCGCCCTCATGTGTCAGTTCAGCAGCAAAGCCGATCGAGTTATTTTCGAGCGCGAACAAAGAACTTTGTAGTGTCTATCCAAAGACCTTGAGCGGTTGCTAGTTTCTCAATTTCTGCTTTGTACTCAACTTGCAACTGATTTAATTGTTCTTGTGATAATTTTGACAATAACGGATTACCTTTAAAATTTATATTAATTACTGTCCAAGATAATTTGTTATCCCTAAGAGGGTGGTAACGTCCTGATGGTTCGATCTTAATTTCGATATCTCTAAAACCTGCCTGATTGAGCAAATTCCGACATTTTTCTGGAGTCCCCAGTGGTTCAAGAATATGTGGTAATGATTCGCCTAAAACTTTAGTGCAGATCCTCTGCTGAAGAGATGCCATATAAGTAGTTTCCGGAGGACAGGTAAATGCCACATACCCTCCTGTTTTTAATAAACGATACCACTTTTGCAAGGTAGTAAGTATATCAGGAAAAAGTACAATTGCCTCACAGCAAAAGACAGCATCAAAACTACGATCGCTAAAGTTTAAATATTCTGCATCCGCCTCAATCAACTCGATATTTTGTAATTTTGCTGCTGCAATTTTAAGTCTTGCTTGATGCAACATTCCAGGGGTCATGTCAATCCCAATCACGTAGCCCTCTGAACCAACTTTTTGGGTTGCGGGTATCGCAACTAAACCCGTTCCAGTCGCCACATCAAGGATTTTCTGTCCCGAATGTAGGGGAACAAATTCAAGTAAAATTTTGGCTTCTAAAGGATGGCGAGTACCTTCTTCATGGTCATAAGTCGTTCTACTACCATAAAATTCTTTTAATTGCTGCTTATAGCTATCCCGATCGGTCATAACCAAATGTCAAATTTTATCCACTTTATAGTAACTTTTATTGTGATGTTGAGTTGCTTGCTGCTGAACCCAACCCTGACAGTACAAGCTGCGTCTTCATCTACCACTGTTTACGAACAGCGTTTTATCCATAGTCCAGATGGTATCGGCAAATACTACATGGGGCGCGAAATTGCCCAAGTTATGGGATACACTGGCGCTGGCTGGCTAGAACGTCCCAGCCGAGAGCGAGAAGAACAGCCAAGTAAGGTAGTCAGCCTCCTCAATCTCAAACCTAATGATGTGGTGGCGGATATTGGCGCTGGTACAGGTTACTTAAGCTTTCGCATCGCGCCGTTATTAACAACAGGTAAGGTGTTATACCAATTTAATGTGAAGTTACACATATCTAGATCCCCCTAAATCCCCCTTTTTAAGGGGGACTTTGATATGTTTTTCTGGTTCCTCCCTTTATAAGGGGGGCTAGGGGGGATCGAATTCTATGCAGCTTTATAAA
>NZ_JAVRBQ020000082.1:0-17678 GCF_034531215.2 Nostoc sp. ChiSLP03a | reverse complement strand
TAGGTCATCAGTGATAGCATAAATTGTAATTATTTCGTTTAACATTACCCCTCCTAATTTTTCCTCTGGAGGGGATTTTATTGCTTATGCAATGCCACCTGAACACCTGCAAGCATAACTAGCAACTTGGGTTAATAGCATTTAAGCCTTAAGGCAGTTTTTTAATACTTAAAGTTTGTTCTAGGCTAAATAATTACCCTTTAGCTATTTGCCTTACTTGCAGTCGATTGTCGTGGTTGCCTAATTATGGCTAACGAGCAAGCTTGTACCCTGTTTGGTCTTAAAGATGACGATTTAGGTGTGCGAGTAGAAGATTTAAGAATAGGACAAATTGTAAATCTTAGAGACTTGATGAAGCGGTTAAATCGCGATCGCTGCTTGATAAGTGAAAAGAACCTAGAGTGGACAACTAGCCACAGCACTCGTTATTTCGATATCCACATTACACCAATAATAAAACCGAATGGTAGCCTAATTGGAGCAAATCTCACTTTTATTACAACACCTTTGCCAAATTACAAGTATTTAAAGCCTGTAGAAATCGGATGAATACGTTCTCAAGAAGTAAGCTTGGCAAAATGGGTTGATAATCAGCCCTATCTTCATACTTTTATTTTAGTGAAGGTATAGCAAAGTGCTGATACCAATTCTAATACACCCCTTAATCCCCCCTTATTAAGGCTATGGTGTACACACAAGTCCTAAAAACCTTGACTTTCCTCGTTCCCAGTCGGAGACTGGGAATGCATTCATTGAGTCTCTGACTCAATAACTGACTGGAGGCAGAGCCTCTAAATCAGGCATTCCCATGCTCTTCATGGGAACGAGAGCAACAAGAAAAACTATTTCAGACGTGTGTATACCCCGTAGCTTCACCTGACTTTTCACGGTATCTGAAAAACCTCTCTTCTATTTCTCTCTTCCTTTTAGGAGAGAGACTTTGAATTTTCTCCCTTCCCGTGTCGGGAAGGGGGTTAGGTTTTCGTGGACTTTTCCACATAACGTGAAAAGTCAGGTAGCTTCACAAGCAGAGGGTTGGGAAGGAGTGATTCAAGGATTTTTGCAAGAGGTGCTAATTACTTCATTCATCTGTGTTGTCTTTTAGCTTGAGGGATAAATGTGATTCAAAAAAGAAAATTAAGTAGGATAAACAATTTATTCACTTTTCATTCACATTTATCAGTAATCCTGAAATAGAAGCAGTAGATTAGCAACCTAATATGAATCAAAATCAAACTAAAAACTCTAAATTTATACTATTTAGATATTAATAATTTTTCGTTTTAACTTACTTATTTATATAGGAGAAATTGTGATGAATTCTCATTCAGTTAAATATGCAATAGGCATCATTTCTACCCGTCAAGCTGCAACACAGGTGCTTAATGAACTTGGAGCAATTGACTTTCCTATGCAAAAAATTTCTGTGTTTCCTTTAGACTCTAAACACCAAAAGTTGCAGGGGGATGCCAATGCGGATAAATATACCATAACTCCAAGCGAAGGTGCCAAAGCAGGCGCAATTACAGGAGGAACAGCCGGGGGGTTTCTAGCACTAACAGTCGGACTTGGCGTATTAGTTATTCCCGGTTTTGGGCCAGTATTAGCAGTTGAATCTGTGCTGGGTACACTGCTGGCGGGTGGAGCAAGTGCAATTTTGGGCAGTGTATATGGTGCATTTCAAGGTTGGTTTGCTCCCGAAAGGCAAGCTACGCTCTGTAAGCCAACCACCTTCCAAGAAGAACTTTTGGTGAAGGTAGAGGGAACAGCAGATGAAATTTTGCAAGCAGAATTGATTCTTAGTTACTGGGGTGTGCGAGAGTGGCATGTTTACGAACCTAGTAAAAGATTATCGGAATCACACCAATTTCAAAAATGAAAGGTAGAGATTCAAACAAAGAAATTTTTACTTAAATCTGATGAGTATTAATTACGAATTAGTTTAACGGTTACTTCAATTTGGAGATACAGATGACAGCAAATACGATCGCTACAAATACTTTTGCTCAGACAACAGAAGATTTACTCAACTATGAATGGCATACTCTGGGCGAACAAAAGGTTGTGCAAACCTTAGCCAGCCATCCTGAAGCGGGTTTGAGCCATGAAGAAGCTACCACCCGACACCAGCAGATGGGTGCAAATCAACTGACTGCTAAAAGTGGAAAAAGTCCTTGGCTACGATTTTTAGAGCAATTTAATCAACCACTACTATATATTTTGCTGACGGCGGGACTGGTGACACTGCTGCTCAAAGATTGGATAGATGCGGGAGTCATTTTTGGTGTCACCCTGATTAACGTTATCATTGGCTACATTCAAGAATCGAAAGCAGAAGGTGCGATCGCTGCTTTATCCAAAGCTGTCACCACTGAAGCAACTGTGATTCGCAATAGTCAAAAAACTCGTTTGGCTTCGACTGAACTTGTTCTGGGTGATTTGGTATTGCTGGCATCTGGGGATAAAGTGCCTGCGGATCTGCGGCTATTAAGTGTACGTGGCTTGCAAGTTGACGAGTCTGCCTTAACAGGCGAATCCGTTCCGGTGGAGAAAGTAACGGCATCACTGGATGTCGAGACACCGTTAGCCGAACGCAGCAATATGGTGTATGCCGGAAGTTTCGTTACTTTTGGACAGGCAGAAGGGATTGTAGTAGCGATCGCAGATGCCACCGAAACCGGTCGGATCTCCCAGTTAATTGAAAGCAGCACAAATCTGAAAACACCGCTAACGCGAAATATTGACAAGTTTAGCAAAAGCTTGTTGTATGTGATTTTAGGTTTGGCTGCTCTGACATTTGCAGTCGGATTAGGACAAGGCGAATCTTGGATTGACGTTTTTAAAGCGAGTGTGGCTTTGGTAGTCAGCGCGATTCCCGAAGGATTACCTGCGATTGTTACCGTCACGTTGGCGATCGGAGTTTCCCGGATGGCACGACGTAAGGCGATTATTCGCAAGCTACCTGCTGTGGAAACCTTGGGAAGTACCACCGTTATCTGCTCTGACAAAACTGGGACGTTAACTGAAAATCAGATGACGGTTCAAAAGATTTATGCAAGTGGACAACACTACAACGTTAGCGGTATTGGTTATGCCCCAGACGGTGAAATCCTAATGAATGGACAGCCTGTTGATTTCAATGCAGATAGACATATTGCTCTTTGGGAATCCTTGGAAGCAGGATTGCTCTGCAATGATTCTCACATCGAATGGGGAGATGGACAGTGGGACTTAGTAGGAACCCCAACCGAGGGAGCATTGATTACAGCTGCCAATAAAGTGGGATTGACGCAAGCAAATCTAGAGCAAGAATTACCTAGAATAGACACCATTCCCTTTGAATCTCAATTCCAATACATGGCGACTTTGCATGAATTAGATGCAAAGCGATCGCTCAATATCATTTATCTCAAAGGTTCTGTAGAGGCAATTCTCCAACGATGCGATCGCATGTTCGATGCTCAAGGAAAACTCGCTCGTCTCAATCCTGCCGCAGTGGAGCAGGAAGTCGCTGGTATGGCAAACCAAGGGTTACGAGTGCTAGCTTTTGCCAGCAAAGAAGTTGCCACTAAGCGATCCTTGGATCGTAACGATCTCGATCGAGGACTGGTGTTTCTGGGACTTCAAGGCATAATCGATCCGCCGCGTGAGGAAGCGATCGCCGCAGTCAAAGCCTGTCAATCTGCCGGGATTCAGGTAAAAATGATTACTGGGGATCATGCACTAACAGCAGCTGCGATCGCCCATAAAATGGGAATTTGCTCGACTGAAGCACAAGTTTTTACCGGACAGCAATTAACTCAGATGGATGAAAAAGAATTCACCCAAGCAGCTGAGAAAGGTATGGTATTTGCGCGAGTTGCTCCAGAACAAAAATTGCATCTAGTAAAAGCATTGCAGTCTCAGGGTGAAATTGTTGCCATGACTGGAGATGGTGTCAACGATGCTCCCGCTCTTAAACAGGCAGATATTGGTGTAGCGATGGGCATAGCCGGGGCAGAGGTTGCTAAAGAATCGGCGGATATGCTTTTAACTGACGATAACTTCGCCTCAATCGAAGCGGCTGTGGAAGAAGGGCGTAGTGTTTATCGCAACTTACGAAAAGCGATCGCCTTCTTGCTGCCGATTAACGTTGGCGAATCCATGACAATTTTGATTGCCATTCTCCTGGCAACTGTGCTTCCCATTTTACCAATCCAAATTCTTTGGTTGAACATGGTTAGTTCAGTAGGGTTGATTGTTCCCCTCGCTTTTGAGCCAAAATCTGGACAGGTGATGGAGCAACCACCACGCAACCCCAGAGAAAAGCTTTTATCAGGCAGTTTACTTAAACGCATATTAGCGATTTCTGTTTTCAATTGGGTGGTAATTTTCGGGGTGTTTCAATGGATACTGCAAACTACAGGTAATGAAGCCTTAGCTCGCACAATGGCGATTAATGGATTGGTAGCAGCAGAAGTCTTTTACCTGTTAAGCATTACCCAGTTTTTACCATCTTTAGTCGCCAAAATCCAAGGTAAACGCACACCTGTAGCTTATGCACCTGCGATCGGAATTGTGGCTGTAGTGATTTTACAATGTCTGTTTAGTCAGTGGAGCATGATGAATCAAGTGTTTGACACCACACCTTTGACATTTATCCAAGCTCTCATTTGCATGGGTGTAGGTTTGCCAGTGGTGTTTATAGCTCTGATCTTGCAGCGTTTCGATCCGCTCAACTAGGGATATAGGACTTTTTTGGTAGTTTCATCCAATGCCAGATGATTACGTTAGAGCTACACCCAAATAAATTAAAAACTCCATCAGTACATTTTGCTAGGTATGATATTTAATCTGAAAGCATTTACCTAGTAACAACCAGCTATGACCCAGAACTACCGCATTACTCTACTCCCCGGCGATGGCATTGGCCCTGAAATTATGGCAGTGGCGGTAGATGTACTGAAAGTCGTAGGGAAGAAATTCGATCTGAAGTTTGAATTCCAAGAAGCCCTCATTGGTGGTGCAGCAATTGATGCTACAGGCGAACCCCTACCATCTGCCACTCTAGAGACTTGCCGTAATAGTGATGCTGTATTACTCGCAGCCATTGGTGGTTACAAGTGGGATTCCCTGCCATCCAATTTACGCCCAGAAGCAGGTTTATTAGGACTGCGTGCAGGTTTAGGATTATTTGCCAATTTGCGCCCAGCGAAAATTTTGCCCCAGCTAATCGATGCCTCGACTTTGAAACGCGAAATTGTCGAAAGCGTGGATATTATGGTGGTGCGCGAACTCACTGGTGGGATTTACTTTGGTAAACCTAAAGGTATTTTTGCTACAGAAAGCGGTGAGAAACGCGGTGTAAATACGATGGTTTACACCGAATCAGAAATTGAACGCATTGGTCGAGTGGCCTTTGAAACAGCTAAAAAACGCGGTGGAAAACTTTGTTCAGTAGATAAGGCGAACGTATTAGAAGTATCTCAGTTGTGGCGCGATCGCATCACCCAACTTTCTCAAGAATATCCAGATATCGAACTCTCTCATTTATATGTAGATAATGCTGCTATGCAGTTTGTACGCGCTCCCAAGCAGTTCGACACCATTGTTACAGGCAATTTGTTTGGTGATATTCTCTCTGATGCTGCTGCCATGCTCACAGGTAGTATTGGGATGTTACCTTCAGCCAGTTTGGGCGCTTCTGGTCCTGGTGTATATGAACCAGTTCATGGTTCCGCCCCAGATATTGCCGGACAGGATAAAGCAAATCCTCTAGCACAGGTTTTGAGTGTAGCGATGATGTTACGTTACGGTTTAGACCAACCAGAAGCGGCAGATCAAATCGAACAAGGTGTATTGCAAGTTTTAGAGCAGGGCGATCGCACCGGGGATATAATTTCTCCAGGAAAAAATCTCCTTGGTTGCCGCGCTATGGGAGACTCACTCATCAAAGCTATCGAACAAAAATAATTTTATATAGCAACTTGGGCAATTTGGCAACCTTTGCTATAAGTTTCGGGTAGACTAAAGGGAAATCTAGCAATCAAATAACAGTCGATAGTGTACGCATTACGACAAGGTCAAGTAAATTTTACCGCCCCTAAGAACCAATCGCCTTTGATTGATCCCTCTGTAATCAGAGCTGCTGGGCAGATATACTATACTCACTGTGAAGTCCATCCCGAAATCGCTGGGCAACCTTCCGGTGTAGCAATTAATCGTGTGACTCATAGAGGCAAGGTTATTTTTACTAACCAGCCAGTTCTTTTACCTCAAGAGTGTTTTGTGCCCTTAAGTCAAATTGAATCCCACATGTATTAGTCATTGGTCATTGGTCATTGGTCATTAGTCATTGGTCATTAGTAATTAGTTATTAGTCATTAGTCACTTGTACTGAGCTTGTCCTGAGCTTGTCCTGAGCGTAGCCGAAGGGCGTAATCGTTAGCGCAGTCTCTCCAAGAGTTGTATTGGCCATTGGTTATTAGTTATTGACAAATGACAAATGACAAAGGACAAATGACAAAGAACAAAGGACAAATGACAAAGGACAAATGACTGTATGGACATTTTGTTCGCCATCCCGGCGAGTGTAATGGTCTTTGCTTTGGGTGCATCTATTGGTAGTTTTCTGAATGTTATTGTTTATCGCCTACCTGCTGGGTTGTCAATTCTTTGGCCGCCTTCTCGTTGTCCTAAATGCTTAAACCAGCTAAAAGCTTACGACAATGTACCAGTATTTGGCTGGATTTCCTTAAGAGGGCGGTGTCGATATTGCAAAAGCAAAATTTCTGTCCGTTATCCCGTGGTAGAAGGGGTAACGGGCGTAATTTTTTTACTAATTTTTTTGATATTTCAAGTTTCGACTTTAACAATAGGCTATTGGGCTTTTTGCAGTTGGTTATTGGCGCTATCACTCATTGACTTAGATACAATGACCCTACCCAATCCACTTACTAAGTCAGGTTTAGTGGTGGGAATTTTGTTTCAAATGGTAGTTGGTTTTCTACCAGAGGGTAGTTTTGTGGCATTGGTAAATCACCTTATGATCGCTATAGTTGGTGCAGTATTAGGCTTATGGCTGTTTGATGCGATCGCCCTATTGAGTTCAATTGCCTTTGGTAAAACTGCAATGGGTGCAGGTGACGCCAAGTTAGCATCCATGATGGGAGCCTGGTTAGGCTGGAAATATTTGCTCTTAGCTAGTTTTCTCGCCTGTGCGCTGGGAGCGTTAATTGGCATAGGTATTTTGATTATGCAGCGATCGCGACAAAAATTAGGACAAAAGATCCCTTTTGGGCCTTTTCTGGCTTTAGGATCTGTGATTACGCTGTTTAGCGGCGAAGCCATTTTGTCTAGCTACCTGCGGTTATTTTTTCCAGCGTCTTGAATTGAAGTAGGGAGCAGGGGAGCAGGGGGAGAAATCAATTCAAAATTCAAAATTCAAAATTCAAAATTAAAGAACTTCTGCCTCCTCTTTCCCAATGCCCCATGCCCCAATCCTCAATCCCCTTTCATAAGAAATATTTATAATTCGTGACTGTAACCAACATTACCCCATCTGCCTTTCACATTTTGATAATATTCAGCTTGTGACTTGTATTACCCTCTTAACGACGATTAACCGTTGGCAAGTACAACTAGTGCAACAGATGCTGATTGTTCAAAACCCAGCAATACAAATGATTGATTAGGGTGGGAGGGGGAGAGCATCTTATTTGGAGGTTGGTATTCTCATGGTTTTGTCACTACGTCCATATAATTAAGTCTGCTGAAAAAAAGAGCAAGAGACTTGTATTGGTATAAGTATTTTCGTTAAGCTGGCAACCAAAGACAAAAATTAAGGTCTGAATTGCTTAAAAACGTAGTTTAACGATGTATTCATAAGTCATTAGTAAATACAAATGACTTATGACTAAGCACAACCAATACGGTTTGACATGTTTTCGACCTCATACCCACTTAAAATAAAATAAAAAATGGCTAACAACGAAGAATCACGTGGTTTAAAGTCTCTATTTGATTGGTTTGCAAATCGAAGGAAATCAGGATCTACCAGCCTCGAACGTCAAGAACGTGAAATTGCTGATGGTTTGTGGCATAAATGCTCTAAATGTGGCGTGTTGGCATATACAAAAGACTTGAAAGCCAATCAGATGGTTTGTGTCGAATGTGGTCATCACAATCGCGTAGACAGCGATGAGCGCATCCGTCAATTGATAGATCATAATACCTGGAAACCTCTGGATGAGCATTTGCGTCCAACTGACCCGCTAGAATTTCGCGATCGCAAACTCTACAGCGATCGCTTGCGGGAAACACAAGATAAAATTGGCTTAATAGATGCAGTTAGAACTGGTTTAGGTCAAATCAATAGTTTGCCCATTGCCCTTGGAGTTATGGACTTCCGCTTCATGGGTGGTAGTATGGGTTCGGTCGTGGGAGAAAGACTCACCCGGATGATTGAGCAAGCCACTCAACGACGCTATCCTGTAGTTATCATTTGCACCTCCGGTGGCGCGAGAATGCAAGAAGGTATGCTCTCTTTGATGCAGATGGCAAAAATCTCCGCAGCCTTACAGCGCCATAAAGACGCCCGACTATTATATATTCCTGTTTTGACCAATCCGACAACAGGCGGCGTTACCGCCAGTTTTGCAATGTTGGGCGATATAATTTTGGCAGAACCCAAAGCAACCATTGGTTTTGCTGGTCGGCGAGTGATTGAGCAAACCCTGCGGGAAAAACTGCCCGAAAATTTCCAGACTGCTGAAGATTTGCTCCAGCATGGTTTTGTCGATGATATCGTACCCCGTACCCAATTAAAGAACACTCTAGCCCAGCTGATTGCTCTACATCAGCCTGTATTAACAACACCTCACATGGTGTTGTGGGAAACAATGTCCTTGACTTCTACCGCCGCAGAATAAAGTATCGGGCATGGGGCATGGGGCATGGGGCATGGGGCATTGAAGAGACTTGTTCAATAATTCACCCTTGTCCTCCTTGTCTCCCCTGCTCCCCTGCTCCCCTGCTCCCCTTGCTTCCTCATCCTCTGCTTGGCTCTTGAACAAACATGAGTGGAACAAGGGCTACTAGTCGAAATATGCCTGAGAGGGCAAATAAGCCCAGTAAACCTCCAGACTGAGTAAATTGGACGAGAAAGCTGCCTATAGTTGTGCCCAAAGCACCACTTGCTCCAGCAACGGCAGCTGCGATCGCAAAATAGATAGACTGATTTTTAATTGGTGCGATCGCCAATTGTATATTGTTGCTGCACAAGTCAATTGCCGCCCAAGTACCTCCAGTCAAAATGTGTAGTAGTGGCAACCACAACCAGATGTCAAGGCGATTTACACCAATCCCCAGCCACAAGAGTGGTGTAACTCCAACTAAAATCCCAATAGAGATGAGAATAGGACGATTACCAATCTTGTCTGCTAATTTTCCCCACAGGATAAGCATCAGCAAAGTTGCCCCCGCCTGAAGGCTATTGTAGATAGTCACATAGCTGACATCCAAATCTAGCTTGTCGAGCATATAGAGATTAAAAAAAGGACTGCTGAGGTTAACAGCAAGCGTCCAGAAGCTGAAATACAGCAGAAACACCAAAAAGTTAGAGTTTTTCCAGATGCTGTTAGCTAACTGTTCTTGTGGCAAATGAATTGATTGAAGTATTTCAGAAGATTCATTTTTTGTAACCTCTGATTGAATTTCACTGGTTTGTGGGGACTTGCCATAATAAGTGTTTTGCGATAGCGGATTCATATCCACCTGGAAATACTGACACCCCAATCCCATAATCCCAAACACAATGCTTATCAGTAGAATTACTCCATAACCTTGGAGAGTTCCCCCATACCAATGTGATACAACTAAACCGGCCATTGGTACGCAAATCAAATTAGTTAGACTAGCAGCACTATTACGTGTCCCAAAATACCTGCCTCGCAATTGACGGGGAACTATCATTGCCACCCAACTGAGCCATGATGCAGTTCCTAGTCCTCCTAAAAGACTACTAAATAGAACAATCAAGAGTGTCAATATGACTAACTGGTGAGCATCAATCACTCCCAAGCTGGCGCTGACAATCCCAATTACTAAAATCAGCCATAGCAGCCGACCAATTCCGTGTGTCCGAAGCGAATATTGAAAGCGGCTGGTGCTACGTTCAGACAAGTAAGCACCCAACGGCTGAATGAGATTGACCAACATGGGAATAGAAGACAGCATTCCAAATACCACTGGACTAGCACCCAATTCCACCAATAAATTGCTGAGTAAAATCCCGCCAGTTCCAAGAGAGTAAACCGATGCTAAGACAGAATCCGCAGTGGAAGCTTTTAAACTAGTGCGAATAGTATCCTTGGAAATTCGAGAGTTTGAAGAGATTGCTGTTGGTGATGGGGCAATCTGGGTAAATTCCAGGGTCAGTGGCGCAGTTGTTTCAATCTGAACAGAATCCATCAACATAGATTATGGGTGAAGTATCCTCGGATAAATCAGGTTGCACAGAAACTCAGTATGCTTTAATTCAGCATCGCTGATAATTTTTCGTTATTTTAGCTTGCAATTTTTAACCAAAATTTCAAATAATTAAACATATCACTCCTTAATAACACAAGGTATCAGCGAGAAAAGAGACGTATTATTTGTTTGTAATTAATAAAGGATTATTTAATTTTTTGGCATTGGTGATGGCGATCGCGATCGCTATTATTGCTTGTCATAGCCTACAATTGCCAAGCAAGCCGTTAGCATCTACCGCAGTCACTATTAAACTCAGTGGTTGGGGAGGCAATGTTGTTGAGCAAAAACTTTTGAAACAGGTACTGCTAGACTTTGAGGCACAGCATCCAAATATTAAGGTCAAATATGAGGCGATTTCTGACCAATACATGGATGTAATCAAAACTCGTTTGGTTGGCGAAGCAGCGCCTGATGTCTTTTATCTGGAGTCGGTAGAAGCTCCTTTTTTGATGAGTCAAAATGTTCTAGAACCGCTAGAAGCTTACATTACCCCTGAATTTGACTTAGCGGACTTTGAGGATAGCTTACTTGACAGCTTCAAATACCAGAACCATATTTATGGTCTTCCTAAAGACTATTCCACCCTTGCCCTGTTTTATAATAAAAAAGCCTTTGCCGCCGCAGGCTTAAGTAATCCGCCAGCTAATTGGGATGAACTACGCACCTACTCTAAGCAATTGACAGGCAAACTTAATAAATACGGCTTTGGAGAAATCCCGGAATTGGCGCGTCAGGCTTATAAAATTAAAGCTTTTGGTGGGCAACCTGTCGATCAAAATAGTTATGCTACTTTTGCCAGCGAGGCAAGTTTACAGGGTTTAGAGTTAGTAATAGATCAGTATCAAAAAGACCACTCGTCTGCTCAAAAATCTGATGTTGGCACAAACACGGGTAGTGAAATGTTTGGTCAAGGTAAAGTGGCAATGGTGATTGAAGGTAACTGGGCAATTCCCTATCTAATCGAAACCTTTCCCCAAGTAGAGTTTGCTACCGCACCAGTACCTACTATTAATGATAAAAAAGGCACAATGATGCTGACTGTTGCTTATGTGATGAACAAGCAGGCACATCACAAAGCCGAAGCTTGGGAATTGATTTGCTATCTCACGGGTAAAGAAGGGATGCAAAAGTGGACAGGAACAGGGTTTGCTTTGCCAGCACGTAAATCAGTGGCAAAGAATTTGGGCTATGACCAAGACCCATTGCGATCGCCATTAGTAGCGGGGGTTAAATATGCTACACTCTGGCAGGTAGGTCAGTATCCAGGCGCGATCGTGAATAACTTTGATAACCAGTTTGTCAGCGCCTTACTTGGGCAACAACCATTAAAACAAGCAATGCTGAAGGCAGAAGATGAAGCAAATCAACAGATTAAGACGATGGAGTAACTTAAGAGTATCCACTGCATAATATTTAACTGCTAACGACCAAGTATAAGGGTGCAATTTACAGGTAAATGGACTATTGTTAGGGCGGTAAGTGGGGAAGTCAGTAATATGATTCGATCAGTTTAAAAACGCTGTATTTATTCAGTAAACCAGCGAAGCTTTAAACCATCCGAGCCATAATAAGTGGATTTGAACTGCTTCATAGCGGCTACGTACTGAGATAACATCAGCACCACATCGCTATTTTGAGGGATATCATCCTCATCAATGAGATCAAGATAGTCAAGCGATGTTTCCGAATCTGATACTTTACGACAGCTTTCTAGAAGTCTGTTGACAATTTTTACCTTATTCTTGCTCAACACAGCGTCCGGCTTCTTCTTGCTCAGTTCTTTTAATTCTACATGCATAGCATGTATCAGGGGCATTGTAACTTCATGCAGATCAGCTTTCACCAGGTTTGTCTGCTGTTGATCTTTTTTCATCATAATAATTTATTTTCTTAAACGCTTTGGACGAGTTGTTTTAATATAAATTTTGCCTAATTCATCTCCAATTTCGTTTTCTTCAGCATCTACTACCCAATACCAACCGCCAGGTCTGATCTGTACATTATCTGCACGCAACTTCTCAAAGCATTGTAGATACTGTGAGAGAATAAACACTACATCACTATTTTGTGGAACATCATCTGTATCAAATTCTGAAAATTCTTTAAAAGGTCGATATTTATCTTCAAGGAATTCATTCGAGCTATTCAACAATTGGTTGATAAAATTGAGCTTAAACTTATTGATTGCATCATTGGGAGATTTCTTAGACAAAACAGAAATCTCTTCGTAAATACCTTGAAGTTGTCCTGAGAGTTTTTCAAACCCATCGACATCTTTACACTTCATCTATTCCACCTTTCACGAGGGACAAGCTCGACGAAACTCCACATACTTCTTTTTGAGAACATCAATTGGTGAGCGTTGCTTACTCTCAAAAATATTAACCATTAACGAGATATCCTCATCTGTAAGCGTAATGATACATCGTCTTTGTCCAGACCATAAATCAATAGTATTGCCGAACATTGCTTTTGAGAGAGGGTTTCTGGTCACGAGAACACCAAACTTACCCAGACCCGAATCAAGATATCTATTAAGTTGGCTAATGTGTTCACGCTCGATTGTCTTGACGTTCTTTAACTCAAAAACAAGCTGTCTATTGCCATAATCTTGATAAATTTCTTGAAGAAAATCAATTGATCTATTGTTGTAAAAAATGAGGTCTCGAATCAGTCTTCCAGATTCTGTACGACTCTGCTCTGCTGCAAAGTCAAGGTCAGGATAGAAAAGCGAGGCAAGAAGTTGACAGATGTAATTTTCGTATTTAATGTCTGCTTCATTCGTCTTTCCTGTTGGTAGCTTTTGTATTTCACCTAATTTTCGTTTAGCCGACAATACGGGAATCTGTTTAAAGAGAGGATCGTTTTTACAGTCATCCTGAGTTCGCTCTTTTACCTTGATATATTCCTGAACAATGCCATAATTATCTCTATTGAAGTTTAGAATCTTAACACGTTCTTCTGGTTCACCAGGATTAAAAATTTCATCACGAGGACAGTAATCCTTAAAGTAGTCTTCAAAGTTGATCCACGGAGAAAATTTTAGCCATCTCTTAGGAACAAAAATTAAAGGCTCTTTGGTTTCAGGATTCACAGGCAATGTAATTTCCTGCTCTAGAATAAATGAGTTTTTACGGTAGTCATAAAGTCCAGAAACAACAGTTTTATCAATTGGTATCCCTAGTTGTTCGCATTGTTGTATTGTAAAGTCTATTAAAAATGATTTAATAAAATTACAACAAATATCACTGATTCGATCTTTTGCAATTCCATCTACATAAAACTGGATTTCTTCAAAGTGAACAAATCCGTATTTTCCATACTCAGGAATTTTCTGAAATAGATAGAGAATTTCATCTGCTTTATTACGGCTAATTTTTATACCTTTTCGTTTTTTTGACAATCCAAGTCCAATCTCTTGGCATTCAGATGCAAGAATGAGGTTGTCACGAGCCTGATCTATTTTGCCTTTCTGAACAAGAAAGTTTAGGTTATTAAAGGAATTAATTATGGAGGTATGAAGTGATTGGTCTTGTTGTGAGGGAGACTTCCATAAAAGAAAAGGATCAACGTAAAGGGGAATATCTTCATCTAGAAATGCTATGGCAAAATCTAGCTGTGCTTGGGTAGCTGAAATGCCGTGGTAATCAATTATTCTTGGGCGGACGATCGCCATTTGCTATTTTTGTCTACGTATAGTCGACTATTATAATGTCAAATAATTTTTGTGCCATGTCTAATACTTCTGCCCTCGAAGACTTTATTTCATTCCGTGGTCATCAGGTGTGGTATCGCATTGTCAAACCAGAACAAGAAGATTCTAAAAAGCTACCACTGCTGTGTCTTCACGGAGGCCCAGGAGTACCCCACGACTACTTAGAACCTTTGGAAGCGTTGGCTTCGCCCGCCGCAGGCATCGCCACAACCGGACGCAGGGTGATTTTTTACGATCAATTAGGGTGTGGAAATAGCGATCGCCCCACAGACCCCAACTTATATTCCATAGATTTATTCAAAGAAGAACTCTTGGCCGTCCGCAGTGCCTTAAATTTAGACCAAATTCATCTTTTTGGGCAATCATGGGGCGGTTGTTTAGCCTTGGAACATGCTCTTTCTCAACCGACTGGGTTAGTCAGTCTCGTTCTAGCTAACACGCCTTCTAGCATTCGACAATTTGTCACTGAAGCTTATAGCCTGATGAATGAGCTACCAATCGAAGTACAAGAGGTCATTCGTAAACACGAAGCCGATGGTACTACTCAAGACCCCGAATACAAACAGGCAATGGAAGTATTTAATCATTCTTTTCTTTGCCGACTAGACCCTTGGCCCAGCAGCTTAACTAGAGCCTACAGTAAAGTTGGTACAGAATTTCGGGGTGCAGGCAAAATCATCGACTGGAATATTGAAGACCGCCTCGGTGAAATTATCGTACCTACACTGCTGCTATCAGGTCGTTACGATGAGGTTACGCCTACTTGTGTTGAAACAGTTCACCAGGGTATTTCTGGCTCGGAATGGGTACTATTTGAAAACAGTTCACACATGCCTCATCTGGAAGAGACAGAAAGATTTTTGCAAGTCTTAGACAAATTTTTAAATCGTGTAGAAGGTAATGCTGATTAATCTATTTCTTACTCTTGAAACTTAACCTTTTCGATAAACTTTTGAATTGCTTGCAAATACAAGTTGCTTTCAGGCTAATAAATTTGGCAAGAGTAATAGACAAGTTAAAATGTAGGCGATCGCTACTAATCGTATACTTATTAACAGGATTTTTCGAGGATAAAAACATTGCATATTCCTAAAGTTGTTTTCCAACACTGTCAAAAGTAGTGATCGCCATAATATCTAGAAAACTTATATTCTAATATTTCCTTAGCTTTTTTCAGTTAGTAATAGTTCCGTGCTATCTCAAAATCGGTAATTACCAACCAAAGACTTTCTAGTTTATTTGGCCATATTTTTGATTTTTTTAAAACTCTTGTAATTGAATTTAAAAAGAGATTATTATCTTGAAACTCTTGATCTTTGAAAGTTTCTATCTCAATCACTACCTGATTTTTTACAAATATTTTTATATAGGAGTACGATAAATAATCATGCTCGACCCATCGCTACAGTCGGGTTAGTGCGAGATTAAGCGGAGGTTCAGTAGTGTTTGAAATTAACAGGCGGCGCAGAAACCCCAGATGGAACATCACTGAAGACTTGGCTGGGTATATGTTCATGATGCCCACCATTCTAGTTTTAGGAACTTTTGTAGTCTTACCCATTCTCTACGCCGTTTTTCTTTCCCTCCAAAAAGTCCAACTTCTTGGCGGTATTGAGTACGAATTCATCGGTTTTCGCAACTTCACACGATTAGCTGAAGATGAAAGAGTTTGGATTGCTTTGAGAAACACAGCCGAATATGTAGCTATTGTTGTGCCAACTCAAACTATCCTGGCTTTAATTTTGGCAGTAACTCTGAATTCTGGGATTCGTGGTAAAAACTGGTGGCGCATCCTCTATTTTTTGCCAACAGTCACTTCTTCAGCAGTACTGACGCTCATTTTTATGTGGATTTATAACACTGATGGGCTACTAAACGATTTTCTCGCTTTTGTGGGGCTACCTACTTATAACTGGTTGGGCGATCCAGCAGTTGCGCTCAAAGGCATTACGATCATGAACATTTGGTCAACTGCACCGTTTTTCATGGTGATTTATCTGGCGGCGTTGCAAGATATACCCCGAACACTTTACGAGGCCGCAGAACTAGATGGGGCAAATGGATGGCAGCAATTTATCTACATTACTCTTCCCTTGCTTAAGCCTGTAACCTTCTTTGTGATGACAGTGGGGGTAATTGGCACTTTTCAACTTTTTGACCAGTCTTACATCTTCTCTGGCGGTACTGGCGGGCCAAACAACGCTACCTTAACTGTGGTGCTGTTGATTTATCAAGCTGTGTTTCGGAATTTACAAATGGGATATGCAGCTGCAATCGCATTTTTGTTAACAATAGTCATCATTGCCATCACTTTGATTCAGCGACGACTTTTTGGAGGCGAACGGATTTGACTAACACCTCTGGCTTATCTTGGCTCAAAGCCCTGTTGTACGTCTTGCTGACACTCTATGCCATCATTACCCTAATTCCCTTTCTCTGGGCACTTTCAGCATCATTTAAGCCGCTAACAGAGATTGTCAGTGGTGAACCCAACTTTCTCCCCAAAAATTTTACTCTTGACAACTACAGACAAATCTTTCTCCAAGAACCGCTATTTTGGCGCTGGTTGTTCAACAGTGTAGCGATCGCACTCAGCGTCACGCTTTTAAACTTGTTGTTAAATTCAATGGCTGGTTATGCCTTGGCAAGATTGCGCTTCGTGGGCAAGCGCTTTTGGTTCTTCCTCATTTTGGCAGTACTAGCAGTACCGACGCAAATCACCCTGATTCCGACATTTTTGATTTTAAAAGCGATCGGCTGGCTGAATTCTTATCAAGGCATGATTGTTCCTAGCATGGTTAATGCCACTTTTATCTTCATGATGCGACAGTTTTTCGTTAATTTTCCTAAAGAACTAGAAGAAGCAGCTCAGCTGGATGGCTTAAATACCTTTGGAATTTTTCGACACATTGTCTTACCTCTTGCAAAACCAGCACTAGCAGCACAGACAGTTTTTGTGTTCATGGGGAGTTGGAATAATTTTTTACTGCCCATAGTTATCCTATTTGACCCAGAAATGTTTACCCTTCCTTTGGGGCTGAACACCTTCAAAGGTCAATACATCAGCTATTGGAACTACATTATGGCGGCTTCTATGGTCTTCACCCTACCAGCTTTAAGTATTTACGCCTTTTTTAACCGTTACTTTATTCAAAGCGTCACCTTTACCGGGGGAAAAGGTTAATAGGTATTAGTCATTAGTCATTAGTCATTAGTCAAAAGTTAAAAATTCTTACCCTGCCCCCGGCCCCCGGCGCCCGGCGCCCGGCCCCCGGGGGCCGGGGGCCCGGGCCCCCCCCCCCCCGGGCCCCCCCCCCGCGCCCCCCCCCCCCCCCCCCCCCGCCCCACCCCCCCCCCCCCCCCCCCCCCCCAGCCCCGCCACCACCCTCCCCCCCCCCCCACACCCCCGTCACCCCCCGCCCCCACCCCCAGCCCCCCGCCCCCACGCCCC
>NZ_JAVRBQ020000081.1:0-17297 GCF_034531215.2 Nostoc sp. ChiSLP03a | reverse complement strand
TGTCGCCTGACGATAATGAGCCAGTAGTTCTTCCGTACTCATGTGGTTAACGATCGCAATCCGTTTCGGCATAAGACGTAGATAGATACACTGCAACGATCCCAGCTTTATTATAAGTATTTATCCGAACTTGATATTACTCGAAAATTGCTGTAACACGGTAGTGGATAAGCTCAGTTAAAATTTATCGCCATAGTAATGTAAGATAATTATCTGGATGATGTCTGGTTGATATCTATAACCTCAACAAAGTCTAAATTACTAAAGCTGAGAGTTGGGAAACTCCGGTGAAATTCCGGGACTGTGCCGCAGCTGTGATGGGATGACCCAAGTCAGAATGCCAACTATCAGGATGTCCTCAAGACACACTCACCGTCTAATCCCTGCGTTGCACGGGGAAGGAGTTCTAAAATTGGTTTCTGGATTTGCCACTTGTCCTGGCTTGTTTTATGCTACTCCCGCCGCAGATGGGATATTATCTCGCGTTAGAATACCAGGTGGAATTATTAGTAGTCAGCAGTGCCGTGCGATCGCAGATATAGCAGAACAGCACGGTGGCGGCTATCTAGATGTGACTAATCGAGCTAACCTACAAGTCCGTGAAATCCGCATGGGGATAAATGCTGAGGTTCTGAAATACCTACAAAATATGGGATTGGGTTCTGGCAATACTGTTGTAGACCAAATCCGCAATATTATGACCAGTCCAACTGCTGGTATCGATCCCCAGGAATTAATCGACACTCGCCCTTTTGTCCAAAGTTGGGATGATTATATTGCAGCACATCCGGCGCTTTCGGGACTTTCGGCTAAATTTAGCGTTTGCTTTGATGGTGGTGGGATAATTCGGGTGTGTGATCGCTTGAATGATATCGCCTTTGTAACTGTCTTACTTAACGATAATGTTTACTTTCGCCTGTATCTCAGTGTCGGCGAGAAAAGTCAACCCCCCAGCGATACGGGAATTTTGCTACCACCAGAAAAATGTTTGCCCGTCTTAGCAGCTTTGGCGGATGTCTATCTAGCTTATAGTCATACTACGAGTAAGCGGCGGCTACGTCTAAGAGAGTTATTGAATACTTTGGGCTGTGAAAATTATCTCCAAGAAGTTGAGCAGCGTTTACCTTTTTCTTTTTTATGCAGTAAGACAAGAAAAGACCTAACCCCCCAACCCTCTTCCCGACGCGGGAAGGGGGAGGAATTCTCCCCTCTCCTGCGAGGAGAGGGGTTGGGGGAGAGGTCAGATGCTAAATATCAGCATATTGGCATCCATCCCCAACGTCAGCAAGGCTTATTTTACATTGGTGTTGTCTTGCCCCTTGGCCGATTGGAAAGTAGACAGATACGCGGTTTAGCAGATTTAGCAGCAAAATACGGTAGTGGAACTCTCAGGCTAACCCCTTGGCAAAATTTGCTCCTGACAGATATTCCTCAACGATGGGTTGCTGATGTCCAACGTGAAATTGCTTTATTAGGATTAGATTGCTCTGCAACCAATATCAAGGGCGGATTAGTTGCCTGTTCGGGAAAAAAAGGTTGCGCCGCTTCTGCCACTGACACTAAAAGTCATGCGTTGGCATTGGCAGAGTATCTTAAAACTCGCGTTACTCTCGATTACCCAGTTAATATCCACTTCACTGGCTGCGCCAAATCTTGTGCCCAGCACAGCAAAAGTGATATTACTCTCCTCGGCGTCACCATTGAGTCTGAAAATAGAACTGTGGAAGGCTATCACGTTTATGTTGGTGACAGCAATCAGAAATTCGGACGCGAACTATATCAATATGTAACTTTTGCCGAACTACCTGCATTAATAAAGCGGATGCTATATGTACATAACATTCAACGCCTAAATTCTGATGAGTCCTTCGGGCAATTTGCTAATCGATATCCAATAGCACAATTACAGCAGTTATTTAATAAATATTTAGAAAATGGAACCACAGATAAATACAGATGATTGATTCCTCCCTTTCTCTGACTCTGTGTTCTCTGCGGTTAATTAAATTAGGTATTCTTCTATTAAAAAAGAAGTATCTATACTAACTAACAAATCAATCCAAAATTTAAAATCTGAAATCCCAAATTGAATGCCCGACTATATCCGAGATGCCAACGAAATTTACCGTAATTCCTTCGCAATCATTCGGTCAGAAGCGAACCTAGATGTGTTGCCGCCAGATGTTGCAAAAGTTGCTGTACGTCTAATTCATGCCTGTGGAATGACGGATATTGTCACAGACTTGGGATATTCACCAACAGCAGTACAATCCGCAAGAGCAGCACTGGCAGATGGAGCGCCAATACTGTGCGATTGCCGAATGGTTGCCGATGGCGTTACCAGACGGAGATTGTCTGCAAACAATCAAGTTATCTGTACCCTGAACGAGCCAGAAGTACCAGAACTTGCCCAGCGTATGGGTACTACCAGGTCGGCGGCAGCTCTTGAATTATGGCGATCGCACCTAGAAGGCTCAGTAATCGCAATTGGCAATGCGCCCACAGCCCTGTTCAGACTGTTAGAAATGCTCGATAAAGGAGCTATTAAACCTGCAATTATCTTGGGTTTTCCAGTGGGGTTTGTCGGTGCAGCGGAATCAAAAGCCGCACTGGCAGCAGATAGCAGAAATGTACCATTTTTAACCTTACACGGTCGGCGCGGTGGAAGTGCGATCGCGGCAGCAGCAGTTAACGCCCTGGCAACGGAGGAAGAATGAATATGCAACTTAAAGGTCGTCTTTATGGAATTGGTGTCGGCCCGGGCGATCCCGAACTATTGACCCTCAAAGCGCTGCGGTTATTACATGCGGCTCCTGTGGTAGCTTATCAATCAGCCACAGATAAAGAAAGTATCGCTAGAGCGATCGTGGCGCAGTATCTTCCTGGCAATCAAATCGAGGTACTATTTCACCTCCCCCGCGCTTTGGAACCAGAAAAGGCAAAATCTATTTATGACCAGGAAATTGAACCAATTGCCGAGCATCTAGCAGCAGGTCGAGATGTCGTGGTACTGTGCGAGGGCGATCCATTTTTCTATGGTTCATTTATGTACCTGTTCACGCGGTTATGCGACCAATACGAAACAGAAGTTGTCCCCGGAGTTTCCTCGCTGATGACTTGTCCGGTAGCCTTGGGTGTACCTTTCACCTACTACAATGATATTCTCACAGTCTTACCCGCCCCGTTGCCAGCAGAAGAACTGACTACACATCTGCTAATGACTGATGCCGCCGCAATTATGAAGCTAGGTCGTCACTTTACCAAAGTACGAGATATCCTGCATAAATTAGGGCTAGCGTCACGAGCAAGATATATTGAGCGGGCATCAACATCACAGCAACGTATCATCCCCCTAGATGAAGTCGATCCAGCCGAGGTACCCTATTTCTCAATGATTGTGATTCCCACCAAGAATCGACTATAGACTGACCTTTTCTTTTTAGTTAAGGTATTCTTTAACTGATGATTAAGACTTGACCATAAAGAAATACTTCAATAAAAGTTGATGGCTTCTAATAGCACCTTCACTCCTGATACGATCGCTGCTGGCTTTCATGCCCTGTCTGACCCCCTACGGATTCAGGTATTAGAACTGCTGCGCTCTCAAGAACTATGCGTCTGTGACCTGTGTGACCATCTGGGAACCACTCAATCTAAACTGTCTTTTCACCTCAAAACCTTGAAAGAAGCGGGTTTAGTTCGCGCTCGTCAAGAAGGGCGCTGGATTTACTACAGCCTCAATCTACCGCAGTTTGCTGTCTTAGAGCAGTATTTAGCAGAATTCCGCCGCTTTAGCCCCATATTATCTATTCGTCCCCCCTGCGATCCTTAAATATTCATCAATTTTTTTTGTAATATTTTGTCTAATTTTAGTTTTATAGGCATTACTAAATCAACTTTTTTTGAAATGATGGAGATATACTCTTGATATAACTCACGAATTTTAGATTTTAAATTTTGGATGTTGGATTGAATAATCTGAAATTCCTGCTCGAAGCTCCTGCATTTATGTATGGGGTTAATTGTAATGAACAAAAATACTTCAAAACGCCTCTCCTTTATTGACCGCTTCCTAACCTTGTGGATTTTTTTAGCAATGGCGATCGGTGTTGGTCTAGGCTATTTCTTTCCTGGAGTAGAAGCCTTTATCAACCAGTTTCAGGTGGGAGCAACCAATATAGCGATCGCCATCGGGTTAATTTTGATGATGTATCCGCCCTTAGCCAAGGTGCGGTATGAAGAATTAGGGGATGTATTTCGCAACGGAAAAATTCTTGGTGTTTCACTAATTCAAAATTGGATCGTTGGGCCAATTTTGATGTTTGCTTTGGCAGCTATCTTCTTACATGGTTATCCAGAATACATGACAGGATTGATTCTGATTGGATTAGCCCGGTGTATTGCAATGGTAGTTGTGTGGAGTGACTTAGCACGAGGCAATACAGAGTACACGGCTGGCTTGGTTGCCTTTAATAGCATCTTTCAAGTCATCTTTTATAGTCCTTATGCCTGGTTTTTCATTACTGTACTGCCGCCACTGTTTGGGTTACAAGGCAGTGTTGTTAATGTCAGCATTGCTGAGATTGCCAAAAGTGTATTTATCTATCTCGGTATTCCCTTTTTAGCTGGATTTTTCACTCGTTACTTCTTAGTAAAAGTGAAAAGCAAGCAGTGGTATCACGAGGAATTTGTGCCTAAAATCAGCCCCATCACACTGATTGCTTTATTATTTACAATCGTCGTGATGTTCAGCTTGAAAGGGAATTTGATTGTTCAGATCCCCTTCGATGTGGTGAAGATTGCAATTCCGTCGATCGTCTACTTCATCATCATGTTTTTGGTCAGCTTTTACATGGCTTGGCGCGTTAAAACAGACTATTCTAGAGCCGCAAGTGTCGCGTTTACATCGGCAGGAAATAATTTTGAACTTGCGATCGCAGTGGCGATCGCAGTATTTGGGATTAATTCGGGTGTTGCTTTTGCCGCCGTCGTCGGGCCTCTGGTGGAAGTGCCTGTATTGATTGGTCTGGTTAATGTGGCTTTCTGGTTTGAAAAACGTTATTTTTTGCCATCTGAATCGAGAATCTTTTAAATTTAGCCAAATTATTCAAAGGAGTTGAACCATGAAACGTGTGATGTTTGTCTGCAAAAAGAATTCTGCCCGTTCCCAAATGGCGAAAGGTTTTGCTAAAACTCTTGGTAAGGGAAAGATTGAAGTGATTAGCTCTGGTTTAGAAGCAAGTCAGGTAAGACCAGAAGCGATCGCAACCATGAAAGAAATTGGTATCGACATTACCGATTAACACTCCAAACCCCTGAGTGATTTCCAAGCACAAGACTTTGATGTAGTGATTTCTTTGTGTGGCTGTGGGGTGAATTTGCCGCCTGAATGGGTTGTACGGGAAGTATTTGAAGACTGGCAGTTAGACGATCCAGCAGAACAACCAGAAATTTTTCCGAGAGTCCGCGATGAAATCAAAGAACGGGTCACTCAATTAATTGAGTCTGTAAATAAAGAATTTACAACTGCTCGATAAATATTATTTGTAGTGCGGATGTTCGCAATCCCCAATCAATCCTCAGTGGCTAAAGCATATCAGGAGTTTAACGAAGACGGGACTATGAAGGATTCAGCTTTACCGCGATCGCGTTGTCGATGTGATGGAAGAACTTTACAAATTTACCTTGCTATTGCGTGAGAAAGTTGATTATCTCACAGACCACTATAGCGAACGTAAGGAAAAAGCTGCCAAAGAGACAATCAAGATAGCTTCTCAATCTCTTGAAATTATAGCAACAGCCGAAAAGGTTAGGACATTAACAGATGATAAAATTTAGACACAAAAAGGCTTTTCACCCAGTCCCCAGTCCCCAGTCCCCAGTCCCTTGCCATAACTTTAAAACAAATTGACTATTAAGCATCCAAAAAAAGATAACCTCCTGGCAGATTGAACCAGGAGATTTAAAAAAATTGATTCATCTTTACAAGCGTTGTAGCAGACTCAAACCGTGGCTATCAGTACCACAGGTATTGAAAAGAAAGTATTCATCAGCCAACTTTTGCACTTGTTCTGATTCCAATACGCTGGGTTTCCAAGGGTTAGGGTTATTGTAGGCGTAGAAAGTTTCCACACCATCAATGCCCTTTTCGGACGCAGCTGGAATTAAGTCAAAAAGCGATCGCTTGTAACGAGCTGGATGAGCCAGAACTGCCAATCCCCCAGCTTCATGAATAGCGGCAATCACGTTACTTGCCTGATATTCTTGCCCTGTAGTCGGCCTTCTTTGCAGATAGGGTTTCATACTAGGGTGTTCTGTTGCAAAAGCGTAAGCCAAAATGTGAACTTCTATATTCAAAAGGCTGGCATTGATTTCCACGCCACTCCACAGGTGAGGAGTGGTTACATGAGGATTATTCCACTTCCAATCTTCTAACCAAGCAAGGGCCGCTTGATAGCCGACAATACCATGATGATCGGTGATGGCTAACCCTTTTAACCCAATAGCGATCGCCTGCTCCATCAATGCACTAGGCTGCAATCTACCATCCGAGTAGACAGTGTGCATGTGAAAGTTAAATAACCTTGGACAACTATGTGCATCAATGTTACGGAATACTTGCTTTAAAAGTTCTGCCGAAGTTGTAGTACGGGCCAAATTTACAACCATAACCCCCTCTGAAGAAAAATATCTATCCTTAACACACCAAAATGCCACATCTCTGGATGAGAGAGAACCAACACTAAAAATTAGTATCGGTTGCTACTTTCTTACCTTTCTCAGCAAATTTTTCAATATGTTAAGACTACGTTAGCAAATCTTAATCTCAGTAGTCATGGGTAATTTGCACTACTTTACTTTAACTAGTAGTAAATATTACATCTAAACTTTCATGAATGCGCCTATAACATCTGTGTTAAATGGCTTAAAAAATAAAGGTTTAGTAGAGTAATTATCTCGAAGAAGCCGGAAATGCAAATTGATTTTGTGTGTAAAAAATATTATTTTTCTCAGTAATTACAGCTTTTTTATAACCAATAATGATTTTAGCGTAGGCGTAACCCGCCGCAGGCATCGCATAAATGAGTCTAAAATAGCTTTGAGAAAACTAACGATGTCTACGACGGGCTATGCCTACATTTTGGTTGCATTATACCCCTCGCGCAATTCCAAAAGAATCTCCTTTCAAGGTGACTCCAAGGGGTTCTATGACTACCTCGCGGGAAAGAGACGTTTCAACTCTTCCAGCGATCGCAGCCGAAAGTTGATGTTCTCTTGCAAGTAGGACAATTCTCTCTGCATCCTGCTCCGACTCTGTATAGAATGCGAATCCTGCACCGTAATTGAACACCGAAAGCATCGTCTCGGCCCTGCCCTCAAGATGACTCTCAACAAATGTAAATATCTCTGGTACTGGGAGCATTGTTTCGATAACGTACCGAAGCGGCTTCACCGATCGCATCAGCTTTTGCCAGCCATGACCAGTAATATTCTCCATCGCCGTCGGACGAATTCCTTCGCCCAGCACCGCCTGTACAAGGGGCGTGTAAAGATACGAAGCAGCATTCATCGCTTCCCAGAACTCTTGCCCACTCGGAAGTTTTGTTCTATAGCCATCAGGAAGCGACTCAGCAAGCTTTCGCAGTGGGGTAAAACCGTTCTCATGGGGGCCCGAACTTTCCACCAGAACAATGGTATTTCCGGCATCCAGACGCGAGCTATCAATAGGAGCGACACCAGCAGGCATAACCCCAAAAACCGAGCCAGCGATGTCGAGCCGCCCTGGAATCATCTTGGTTTTTAGTTGAGGAGTTTCCCCTGAGAGATAGACACACCCGACTCGTTTGCACCCCTCAACTACTCCATCAAGAAACCCATCAAGGAAAGCGGGGGTAAAAATTGTTTCAGGAGTACTCGAAGGCAGATAAAGACCGAGAAGTATAGTCTGCATACCTGAAGTTGCGGCATCGTTCGTCAGACACGAAACGATCTTAATCCCAATATTCCACCAGAATCGTCGAAGTTCTTCTTCGGAAAGATCGTCAGGGCGGGTATCGTCTGCGGTGCCTAGTCCTTCCGGCACAAGTGTCATCGAAAGTTCTCTAGCCCCCGCCTCTAGAAACGGAGCGAGGTTGAAGCTGAAAGCGTTAGCACTTGCTCCTAGACCTGATGCGGGGACGATGCCATAAGCGCTTGCAAAGCCAAGTGTGCGTTTTGCAGCATCGATGAAGCGTCGTTTTGCAGCATCGAGAGTATCGTAATCGACTTGATCGAGAGCTTGAGCCATCAGGTTGTGTTTTAAGTTAGAAGTTATGAGTTAGGAGTTAAAAGTTAGGAAAACTCATAACTCATAACTCCTCACTTTAAAATACCTCATCTTCAATACCGCGCCACCATTCACCCAATTTCATCAAGTCTTGATAAATATCTTCTAATTCTTTGGTATAAACATCGTTTGTCAGAGTGGCTCGACGCTCTTGCAATTTTTTGAGACGCAGTTGTACCAATACCCAAGGTTTAGAGATGCTATTCGTTGCTTCGATGTATTGCGCTAGTTCTTTGCTATCCATATATTTTATATTTTGATTTCTCCACCATCCCCCTCAACGCCTAACCAAAAACAGTCACGATATTAGTACAATGTCAAGCTAGTTTTCAGGGATTGTAGTCAGGACTTTAGTGCTTATTTTCTAAGCACTAAAGTCCTGACTACGAACTCACTTACCCATCAATTTAAACTTGACTGACTACTGTCGTGACTGCTGACAAAGGTGTTAAGTGAATTATTTCTACTTTAGATATCTGGCACAAACTACGTAGCCGCAAAGTAGCTGACTAAAAGATATCGCAGCCAGTTCAAAACTGGCAAGTAGTTAAGCTTGAGCCAAGTTTTCAGCAACAAAGTCCCAGTTGACCAAGTTTTCTAGAAAATTCTTGATGAACGCTGGACGGGCGTTTTTATAGTCAATGTAGTAGGCGTGTTCCCAAACATCCAAGGTTAAGAGTGCCTTCTTACTATGAGCTAGGGGATTTTCTGCATTTGGTGTTTTGATCACCTTTAGCGTACCACCATCATCGATCAGCCAAGACCACCCACTGCCGAATTGAGTTGCAGCCGCGTTAGAGAACTCTTCCTTAAATTTGTCAAAGCCACCAAAATCTTTATCGATTTTGGCTGCAAGTTCACCAGTGGGTGTGCCACCACCTTGTGGTTTCAAGGAGTTCCAGAAGAAAGTGTGGTTCCAAACTTGAGCAGCGTTGTTGAAGATTCCCGCTTTAGAGGAGTCTTGGAAAGAAATTTTGATTACTTCTTCTAGGGACTTATCAGCAAGTTCTGTACCTTCAGTAAGCTTATTGAGGTTGTCTACATAAGCTTTATGATGCTTGCCATAGTGATATTCCAAAGTTTCAGCTTTCATGCCAAAAGGCTCTAGAGCATCTTTTTCAAAGGGTAGTGGGGGCTGTACAAATGCCATTGTGTCAAATCCTCTCTTTACCGGTTTCTAGTTTGTAAGCTATTGCAGAAGTTTGGGAAATTAATAGCTTTTATTTTTAGAGGTTTTATGCCTTTGATTAATGAAACATAAAACTTAACATCGTCATTCTACTACCAAAGTGAAGACAGAAACAAAGTACTTTGTTGATAAGTCAAATCGCTAGCAATTCCTGACTATAAATAAAAATGACTAATATTTTATAACGAAAGGCTAATAACTAAATAGCATTTAGCAATTAAAACTTTAATACTTCTATCTTTAGTAAGATTAATTACGATTTGAAAAATCAGTCGAAAGCGAGATGATTTAGTATTTAAAGAAGTTTAAATTAAATTAATAAATATTTACACTTACTATAGTATTAATTTTCAAATAAAAATAGCCAATAGTTAACTTATATATATTTATTTTTAAATACAGTTTTAAGGATGGTAAGTAAATAATCACTCACCACCCTTTGAAACTAAAAAACTAACAGCAAATAGCAGCAATTAATACTGAGATAAACGCTGTTGGTAATAGTTAACGATTTGTGCCGTGACTTCAGACACGTCCAAACCATCAGTTTGAAGTTCGATCGCATTTGCTGCTTTCTGTAAAGGAGAAACCTTGCGTGTACTATCTTTCCAGTCACGTTCGGCAATGTCGTGTTCCAACTGCTCTAAACTGACTTCAGGTTGACCTTGGGTGTTAAAGTCTTGTTGGCGGCGACGGGCGCGTTCGCTTACAGAAGCGGTTAAGAAGATTTTCACTTCGGCATCGGGAAATACGTGAGTACCAATATCCCGACCTTCAGCAACTAAACCACCTCTTTTGCCCCAGCTTTGCTGTTGTTTAACCAGTGCTTGACGGACAGCGCTTTGTGCCGCGATCGCCGATACAAGAGAAGTTACCTCAATCGTGCGAATTGCCTGGGTAACATTAGTACCATCAATCCAAACCTGCACGGACGAATGTAAATCCTGGGTGGGAATCAGTTCAATTTTACACTGATTAGCTAATTCGGCGATCGCACACTCATCGTCAATAGCAATTTTCTTTTGCAGTACTAACCAAGTGACAGCACGGTACATCGCTCCTGTATCTAAATACACTAAATTCAGGTTTGCTGCCACTTGCCGCGCCACTGTGGATTTTCCAGCCCCGGCTGGACCATCAATGGCGATAATGGGTTGACGATCGCGCAATATGATATTGTCAATCAAACGTGTAGCACCAAAACGAGCTGCGATCGCCAACATTCCTTCCTCCTCAACTTTTTCTAAAGACATCAACGTAGTCGATTCAACCAATTCAATATATTCCACACAGGCCGTGCTGACCATTGCCACTTCTTGCTGTACCACTGTTATCAACTTGTTACTATTGCGATCGCCTGCAATGAATGCAGCTTGGGCTTGTCGCAAGCCACGATATAATGCCGCTGCTTGCTCTTTTGCCGTTGCCGTCAAATATTGATTGCGAGAACTGAAGGCCAGACCCGACGCTTCCCGTACCGTTGGACAAGCAACAATTTCTACTGGCAAATTTAAGTCAGCTACTAAGCGTTTAATAATTGCTAGTTGCTGACCATCCTTTTCACCAAAGTAGGCACGGTCAGGCTGTACCAAATTGAAAAGTTTGGTAACAATCGTAGCGACACCCTGAAAGTGACCTTGCCGAGAACGACCACACAAGCCTGTTATCATAGCAGATGGGGGGATAACTTGTGTAACCTTTGATTCTTGTATACTCTTCTGAGGAACAGCCATTTCTTCCGGAGTCGGTGCAAAAATGGCATCTACCCCAGCTTGTTCGCAAAGTCGTTGGTCTTGCTCTAAAGTCCGGGGATAGCGTTGATAATCCTCGTTAGGAGCAAATTGCAGGGGATTGACGAAAATACTCACAATCACCGTAGAATTTTCGTGCCGCGCCCGTTGGATCAAGCTTAAATGACCTTGATGCAAATTTCCCATCGTTGGCACCAGACCGACTGCCGTCTGATACCAGCCAGTCATCTCATCTAGTCTCAGATCCTCAGTAACCGCAATTAGCTTGTTTTCTGAGCAGCGTTTAGTTAAATAGCAGCGTAAAGCTGCGACTGTTGTCAGCAGGCGCACAAAAATACCCCTAGTTCTTATCGATCCCTCCCCCGTTAGTTTATATCCGAAATAGAGGGAAGAGTTGATTGAACTAGGGGAATTAAGTGATACGGAACTGGGATTGGGGATTGGGGATTGGGGATTGGGGATTGGGTATTGGGGATTGAAAATACTTTTTCCTAGTCCCCAGCCCCTAATCCCCAGTCCCCAGTCCCCAGTCCCTAGATTATTTCCCCAATACCTCAATATGCACCGGCGCTACGCCACTGCCCATCATTCCCAAAATTCGAGCCGCGCCGGCAGACACGTCAATGACTCGACCCCGAATGAATGGGCCTCGGTCATTAATCCGCAGCACTACGGAACGACCGTTGCGAGTGTTAGTTACACGAACTTGCGTACCAAAGGGTAAACTACGATGAGCCGCAGTCATTGCTTCTGGATTAAATCTCTGACCGCTAGCAGTGCGATTACCAGAACCGTCATAGCCGTAATAAGAAGCCATTCCTCTCAGGGTGGCTCGCACTACTCCGACGGCAATCTGTTGAGGCAGCTTTGGTATTGATATTTGTTGACGGACTGGTAAATTTGCAATCTCTTTTAGGGGAGATGCATTGCCTAGTAGTCTCCGCAAGCGATTGGTTGCTTGCAATGCATCTTGCGCTAGATCGTTGGTACTACCTGCTAATCGCGTACCTTCGCTGATTTCGACCAACTCTTCGTCATTAATTTTAATTACATAGCGATCGCCATTTTGTTGGACAGGGACGCTTTTGTTTTGCGCTTGATTGGCAGTAGATTTTTCCCCTGCTTTCCAACTGACGGTAATCTTACTCCCGTCCACGTTTTCTCGATTCAACTGGTTGATCTTAGCTGCTACTACACCAGCTATCTGAACCGGGTCATTGTCAGTGGAGCTAATCTGGTTACTCGCATCTGTTGCGTTCCCAGTATCCAATGCATTTGATGAATTGCTAGCAATAAGGGCGTACCCTTGTACGCCCCCAGTATTGTCAATTGCACCAACTTTTTTAGTCTCAAGACTCGTATTTGATACAGAACTCAAAAAGGTGAGAACAGGTATATTTTTGATAAAAAGGGTTGCCGCCTTACGTCCTTTAATGTTGTGAGGATGAATTTCTGTAATCACAGCATCCAAGGTTTGTTTCCCTGCTGTTGATTGGTACTCTCCCACCTTAACCACATCAGGAGCGGGTGGTTTTTGGGATGCTAGCGCATTTCCTTTGGTGGTTTGAGTGCAACCGACTGAGGGTACTCCCAAAACAGCCATAAACAGGGCAACAATAGTCCACAAATGTCTTTGATTCATGCGTCCGTTTTTGAAAGCGACTGTAGAACTTAAAGTTTTATAACTTGCGGGATCGATCGCTAATGAAAGTGATTTCCCTTTTGAAAAACTCGAACTCGTTCCGTTTTCACTTTGTTTTTTATAACTGCAACAGACTAACACGAACCTTTTAGCTTGGGGATCAGGGTTTTAGCGTAACTATGGGCCACTTTCTCAAATTCCCATTCCAATTTGAAGGTCGAAACCTTTCTCAAAAGCGGACTTTGGCTATGTAACGCTTTTTTGTGTAAGTCAAAAATTTCTTAAAAAAACTTTACGCTTATTTCACACTAAAGTAGCGATACCCTATTCACATCACTCCTAAAGGCTCACAACTACTCGTGTATTCTAGATCACATTGTTTTTGGCTATTTCCAATAAGAAGGTAATACAACTCTAATTAAATGACATCGGCATAAATACTTAAAATCATTTATTTAAGGAAATATTTAGATTTAACTATGAATAAGTCGCGATCTGAGTTGCATCTTAAAAAATTATGCAAATTAGTTGGAGTCTGATATCTTTTTTCAAAGTTTTTTCTACTTACATTAATCATTACTTTTATTCTCCATGACTAGATTGATATTAGTGATAAATATAACTTTAAGTAACCGTATTGCTGAGTATAAAAAAAAGGACGATACCCAAAGGAATATTTTTCAGGATTAATGACTTAAAAATTAATAAAACTTTGCGATCGCTTAAACAACAAACGTTGTCTGTAATAAAAAATACATACTATTTTGTTTAATTTCAGTAATTGCTCAAGTATGATTTTTTATAGCAAGCTGTTTTTGACAAAATCTTTATAACTGTAGGGATGTACAGCTGTACCTCTTCTATATATAGTAGGTATTTTGGGAAATGCCATCAGCCTAATGACAAACCAAGCATATCCAGGAGATATAGAAATAGAAGCATCGCCATTAAAAGCTGTTCTCAACGAGTTACATTCCCAGTACAAGTCTCTGCAAGAAGGTGCAGTAGCGAAATACATTCCCGAACTGGCAAAGGCAAACCCGGAGTTGTTCAGCATTTGCATTGTGACAGTAGACGGTCAGGTTTATAAAGTTGGGGACTACGAGCAACTTTTTACCATTCAGTCAATTTCTAAGGTGTTTGCTTATGGACTTGCCTTAGAAGATCATGGACTGGATTATGTTTTAACTAGAGTTGGCGTTGAACCGACGGGAGATGCATTCAACGCGATTGTTTTAGATGAGCAATCGAAGCGACCTTATAATCCAATGGTAAATGCAGGTGCGATCGCCACCACTAGCTTAATCAAAGGTTCCGGCCCTACCGAACGCCTCAACCGGATGCTGGATATGTTTCGCCGATATATTAGCCGCGATGTATTCGTTGACATTTCAGTTTTTACCTCAGAACGGAGTACAGGACATCGCAACCGCGCAATGGCACATTTGATGCTCAACTTTGGCATGATTGACCGGAATATTGAAGAGGCGCTGGATCTTTATTTCCAGCAGTGTGCTGTGATGGTGAATTGTCAAGACTTAGCAGTGATGGCGGCTACTCTGGCTAACAGAGGTATTAACCCGATTAACAAAGAACAGGCGGTAGATAAGCGTTATATTAAAGATATTCTGAGTGTGATGTATACCTGCGGGATGTATAACTTTGCAGGTGAGTGGGCTTATAAAATAGGGATTCCGGCGAAAAGCGGTATTTCTGGTGGGATTATTGCCGTTGTGCCCAATAAGATGGGCATTGGAGTTTTTTCACCATTGCTAGATGTGCGTGGTAATAGTGTGCGGGGGGTAAAAGTGTGTGAAGAACTTTCTCAACAGTTAGGTTTACATCTATTTGATTGTTCAGGTCAAGAGGCGAAATTTGCTTGAAAGAAGCAAAGGGGTAGAGGAGTTTTATTTTATAGTTCTTTTAATACGAGAGTCGGGATTAATATTATGCATAAAGTTTCAAAGCAGACTATAAAGGCAACACAAAAACATGCTCAAAAAGCAATTGAGCATAGCAAAGAGATACAAGAGTTGGGTAAGAGTTTAGAAACAGATGACCAAATCGATCCCGAACAAAAAGAACGTATCGAAGCCTATGGAAAAACCATGCACGAACACGCGCAGAAATTTCAAGATTTGGCGCACAGACTAATAGAAGATCCTTCAACAGATGTATATTCAGAAGCAGTAGAGGAGCATACGAAGGTAAATCAAGCCCATATCGAAGCAATTAAAGAACTTCAAAAGATAGAACCGCCAGCTTAAATGAGATATCAATTAAATATGAAATTTATTTGCTTTGATCTGGATGTATTATTGAGCTTGTTATAAGTCTAATAACTACTTGAGCCTTTTAATTTCAGTTAAACACAGCTGATTATTAGCGTAAGCGTAGCCCGCCACAGGCATCGCCCTATAAACAACTTTTTGGCTTACTATTTAAGATAATATCTCAATCAAGTATCATCTAAACAAGATTAAATCAAGAGAGTCACAGATGGTTTCTTCCAACAGCAAGATAGGTATTATCGGCGCAGGGACATCAGGAGCTTATCTTGCCAGTTTGCTTATTCAAGAAGGGTTTCAAGTTGACTTGTTTGAAAAAGCGCCCGTAGTGCGTACCGATGGATGTGGTATTCTTATTGTCCAATCAGGTATGCAAGCACTTCATCAAGGAAACCCTCAAATCAGCCAAAAAATTATTAACTCAGGCGATCCTGTAAAATACTTTGAGTTTCGCAACCTTAAAGGTGGATTTATCAATTCAGAAACCGTCACCTATGCTGAAGATGAACTACCAGGAATGCTCGTACACCGGAAAGCGATTTTAGAAGCAATTATTGATCCTTTACCCCCTAATAATATTCATTTTAACGCTCAATTAGCTTCGATAACGCAGACTAAGAATAGTGCGATCGCACACTTTAAAGATGGAAGTCACTGGGAAGGGGATCTGATAGTGGGTGCTGATGGCATTCTTTCTAAGGTTCGGCAGTTTGTGGTTCCGAATGTAAAACTATGCTATTTAGGCGATCTAGTTTGGCGAGGGATTGTGACAGATAATAGCTTCTGTCCAGAAGGAAACTTTTTTGTTTATGTACGTGGTCGGGGAATTTATGCAAATTTCTTTCATATTGGGGGAAATCTGACTCATTGGGGTTTCTTTATAGAAAAAGAGCAGACGGGTTCTGAAATAGGCGCACTACAACCGACTGATATATCTATTCCTCCCGAAGAATTAGCTAAACTCCCAGAGGATGCACGAAATTTAATTGAGTCAACCCCTGCGGAAAATATTATCTGTCGTTATTCCTATGACATCGATCCTTTGCCTCAATTGTATGATGGTCGCGTTATTTTAATTGGTGACGCGGCTCACGCAAAAAGTCCAACTCGCGCTAGAGGCATGACTTCAGGTTGGGAAGATGGTTTGGCTTTAACGCAACATCTCACGTCTAGTACTAATATTGCCGAAGCTCTGGAAAATTATCAGACTGAAAGATTACCTATTGTCCACGAATATCAACGCACGAGTCGGGAAATGAGCCAGAAAATTGGTCGTCGTTAGCGAAGGCGAAACTTAAAGTAAAATTAGTTTTTATCTAAATTTAATGAGTAACGATCCTGTAATTAGCGAAGATATCATCACCCCAATGATATCTGTCGATCTGGAGAAAGTTCCAGAAATTTTTACACGTCATATTGGCACTTGGAAAGGTAAGTTTATCAAAACTGATAAACGCGGACATTTTTCTGGCAGCTTTTTCGTTACTATTACCATCTTGATTGAGGGGAGTCAGTACCGACAAGTTAACAATTATGAATACTCGGATGGCTCTCATCTCCAGCTTAATTTTGAAGGATACTTTGAAGATAGGATTTTGAAATGGTTTTCTAGCAATTATTCTGATTTTTCTGGAACCGCTTTGGATGTAGGTCAAGACATAATTTACTTTCGGATGACGAAAGCTCAAGATAACGCGCTGATTACATTTATAGAAACAGTAACTTTACTCGATGAAAATCACCGAGTTCGTAGTGCACAAGCTTTGAAAGATGGCATTTTTGATGGCATCTCCTTTATTGAAGAAACTCGTTTTTCCTAAATAGATTAGATAGTCCCAGATTTGAGCAAGGAAGGTTGGCATTGAGCGAAATTGTGCAATCTTGTTTGGCTCTATGTGATAGGTGGTGGAACCATCCGAACCCTGGTGCGTGATCTGGATCAAACTCCATGCGATCGCTTTAAGTAGCTAGGTACAATTAAATATAAAACGCTCCAGTGTGTATTCACCAGCTTCGCTACGATTTTTCATTCCATCCATTACAGCGATCGCTAAATCGTATTCATTATCAAACATCTGTCCGGCAATTTCATGACTTTTAA
>NZ_JAVRBQ020000080.1:0-26986 GCF_034531215.2 Nostoc sp. ChiSLP03a | reverse complement strand
TCAGTTAAAATACTTGCCATCTTATTCCCCCGAGCTTAACAAAATTGAGCGATGTTGGTCATGGTTAAAAAGCCGAATTCGTAAGCAAATAATTCAATTTGGCTGTCTGAGAGATGCGATGGAAGCTGTGCTTCACACAGTGGCTTAACCGCCTTGGCGGTTGCTATAAACTCAAATAAAAGCATTATTAGATACTGATATTAGAATGTCAATATATTTCCAAAGTCTGGAACCTATGAAACAACTAGCAACCGAGTCACCATCCACCTGGCGTTTGATTCCAATGCTTCAGACATCAGGTGGAGTGCAAATGGCGATCGATGCTTGGTTGTTCAACCAATTTGAAAAGGGACAGCATCCGCCTACCTTGCGTTTTTATACCTGGCATCCCCACGCCCTCTCCTTGGGACATCTGCAAAAACAATGGCCTGCCCACTGGCATAATCTGATTTATCAGGGACAGCCACTCGATCTAGTTCGTCGTCCAACAGGAGGTAGAGCTGTTCTCCACCAAGGAAACTTGACCTACTCTGTGATTACCTCAGCTAGTACTGGAAAAAGCTGGGGTACTTATGAAAAAATCTGTAATTTTTTGATCCAAGGCTGGCAAACCTTGAATATTGAGTTAAATTATGGTTCTGCTGGACGGGGTTACATTCACAATCCCAGTTGTTTCAACACAGCAACAGCAGCCGACTTGGTTACTGCCGATGGAAGTAAATTTATTGGTAGCGCCCAACGCAAAGGAAGAAATACGATTCTTCAACACGGCTCGATGATTTTGTCTACAGACAAAGGTTTATTTCAGGAAATCTTTGAACAACCGGCTCCGTGGAATACCTCACTTTGCAATACACAGGAACAGGATGACTGGATTGCAAAGATTGTGGAGACATTGACAGAGACGGCAAAACAATACTTTGGTATAGAACTAGTTACCCAACCATTTACCGATCTTGAATGGGAAGATATCCTTAAATTGCGATCGCTTTATGAAGTGCGATCGCCTATTCCAAAACTTTAGTACTTTAGTTGAGTTGCAGCCAACTACCTAAACTCTCTCTCGATCGTACTTGTGTACTATAAAACTGCGATCGCCACATCAATTTCTTCGCACCGAGTCTAATCTGCAAAGCTAACCGGATCGTGCGAATCAATCCAACTTTCTTGCTATGCCAGCGCTATAAAGTTTTCTACCCCAATAGTGCTAGTTTGTATTCCAACAAGTTCCGCTAGTTTTTCTTGTGTATCTTTAACCTGAATTGAAGTGCTAAAAATGCCTTGTGTAATTGCGATCTGCTCAAATGTCAGATCCTCTAAAATGAAAAAGTCCTCTCCATGACGATAGTCAAGTATTTTATCTTGTCCATAAAGCGATCTCAGCACAAACCGATCGGCTCCTTTATCACCAATAAGGATATCGTTGCCTTTACCGCCATCGATAACATCATTACCATTACCTCCTAATAAAATGTCTTTCCCGTCTCCTCCTACTAAATAGTCTTGCCCTCCCCGCCCAACTAGAATATCAGCGCCTTTGTTTCCATAAAGATTGTCAGCAGAATCTGTCCCGTAGAGAAAATCGGTACAGTCAGACCCTATTTTTTCTGAAACGAATGCTTCTGTAACAGCCCGATCTGCTTGTACAAGCCCTGAACCTTCTCCTATAGAAAGTGCAGTATTTTGGACTTTAGTACGAATCTCTTCAGGAGTTAGATTTCCATCGGCTCGATCTAACATTAGTGCTACTAAGCCTGCTACGTGAGGTGCGGAGGCCGATGTTCCTCTAAAAACAGCAAATGGAGAGTCAGGAGCAAAAGCAGTTTCAACTCCATCTGGTGCATAAACTTCTGGCTTATTTCTTAAAATAGGTTTAGCCAGTCTATTTCCTCTTGAGTCCAGCAGAATAGGAGAACCCCCCCGACTTGAATAACTTCTAATTTCACTAGGATTATTTATATTTGTTGCACCGACTGCAATAGAGTTGGGTGCATTGCTAGAACCATAAACTGTTCGATTATTTGCGCTTTCATCTATATATTCATAATCAGTGCTACGATCCAGCCCGTTAGCACCACTTATCCACTTAAAAAAATCAGTTTTGCTATTTTTAGTATCAGCAAGTTTTGCAATAACAAAGTATAACTCTTCACTTTTCTTAGGAGCATACGAAAGCACTGCGATCGCTGCGTCTACAAGAGACTCGTTAGGTGAAACTGAGATTCTAACTATATTATCTAAACTGGGCAATTCTGGTGCATTTACTAAAAACTGAATATATTTAGATTCTACTTTTCCAGTAGGTTCGTTCCACGATAAAAACGGTCTGATTAGCGTGTTTTTTTCTAATACATTGAGGTTTTGGAAGATATCTATGTTTTCTCCGATGTCAAAATCATGAGCAGCTCGTTATCGTCTGATTCAACAACCTGATAGCCTTCAGAATCAGACAATAGATCGGAACCAGTAGGACGCAAATCAAAAATCTTGATAGTAGCCATTGATTTTTCCTCTTAGACGATGAATGAACAAGTATTTTTGGTAACATCTAAGTCTCAGAAAACTAACCCCCCTAGCCCCCCTTCTCTACAAGGGAATGGGGGTTTCAAAGCCTCTATGTGCTTGCCTAACGGCAGGCTGGCGCCAACGGGGAGAGGTTTTGAAAGGGGTTTATAGTATACTTTGCGACTTTTAAAACAATCTCTTAGACGAAGTTGTTTGTAATTAGATTAACTGTATCTTACCTAATCAGATTTATATCTATAATTCCAAGATTTCAAACTTATTTTTTATGCAAAATTACATGAGTTATGTTTTAATTATTCAATTATTTAATATTCAAAAATAAAAGTACTTTTATCTGAAAAATTATAGTGCAGTAGCGCGTTACTACTGCTAATCATCTAATTTCAAACTGAAGCTATGTTTTTTGTTGTAGATGGTGCTGTTTTTAGTTTGTCACACCACCAAAGCTTATAAAGCCTGACTTCTGACTGTTCATCCGAATGTTGTAAAGTTTTGTAACGAGATGTGGAATTCCCAGAGTTTTGATTCAGAGAAGTAACAAAGGTTCTCAAGAATTATCCAGATTAATGTCTATTTGGGCATTGCAAGTTATACCAGGAGGAATTGCTGTGGATAAGCAAGGTCTATACTTAACAACTTTCCAACATAAGCTTTTGCTCAAGAGTTTAGAAGCAGATTTACGTCCAGAATATCGCCGTCGCATTGAAATCATATTGTTGGCAGATGTAGGGCAATCTCAGACTCAAATTTGTGAAGCTTTAGGATGCTCTCAAGAGACGGCACGGCACTGGATGACGATCGCCCAAACAGGTCAAGCTCACCATTGGAGCGATCGCCCGATGGGTCGTCCCAAAGCTGTAAATGAGCAATATCTCGCTCGTTTACAAGAACTGGCAAGCCATAGTCCGCGTGAATATGGCTATCCATTTGAACGCTGGACTGGGCAATGGTTAAGCAAACATCTGACAAAAGAGATGGGAATTAAAGTTAGTGCTTGCCATGTTAACCGCTTGCTCAAAGAAATGGGACTTTCGACTCGCCAGACACGCAAAACTGTCGAGAAAGAAACTGATAACACAAAGAATTCTCGGATTACTATTGGCAACCTGCTACCCAACCCAGAGCCAGATTTTCGGTGGTCATTAAATTTTGCTCAGACCAATAACTAGTAGCGTGCAGTCTCTTGAGAACACCACAGAGCCTTGAAAATTGTATGCAGATGCGGACTATGAGGGTTTTGCTCAAACCTATAGACCTGATAAGGTTTTGATATTTACCACACCTGGAAAGTATGTAACTCACCTTTGCCGTTAGTTTTGTAAAGTAATTTTACAAAAACTAATGCCTTGCGTAAAACACAGACATAACTCACCGAGTAATAGCTAGCAACTCAAAATAATCAGTTTTGTGGAAGTATGGTTTCTAGCAACGGGATTTTAGAACAACGCAATTTTCTTCAAGTCACACTCCCGCATATCTGGGATCGTGACCTGAGCGATGTCTGCGACCATCTGCTCTACGAGACGCTACGCAAACCCTTACACCAGCAGAGTTTCTTAGCATTACAAAGAACCAATAGAGCGTTAGAGTCAAAAGTACAAGAGCTTTTAGCTGAATTAACCACTGCTAAAAAGCAATTTTGTCGTGAGAAAGCTTTCGATCGACAGACACAGATAGAATTAGAAAAGTCTCTTTCTTTGCTTCAGGCAACTTTAGATTCCACAGAAGAATTATTGGAAGCGATCGCTCCTCGACTGGAAAAACACGTTACCTCAAAGCAGTGGATATCAGAACCACAGCAGCTCTTTCCTATTTGCCCTCAACTAAAGAAAGTTTTTGATTACATCGAAGCTAATTATCATCAATCGATTGGTTTAAGTGACGTAGCTGTTGCAGTTGGTTATTCTGCAGCTTATCTAACCAATCTAGTGCGACGCAAAACGGGAAAAACAGTAAATGATTGGATCTTTGAACGCCGAATGCTAGCTGCGCGTGCCTTGCTTCTGGAAACCAACCAGCCAGTTAATCAGATTGCTTGTGCAATCGGCTATCAGTATGAAGGATATTTCTTTCGTCAATTTCGCCAGTTTCATGGGACTACACCTCAAGTTTGGCGTAATACTCAGCGTTCTAATGTTAGTGTCAATCAATTGCAACATAATGAATAGTTTTAACAACAAAATGTGCATTGTCCCTAAAATTTTTATTTCCTACACTTCTAAATATAGGAATGTAACTTGATTCTTGAAAGCAGACTAAGACTAAAAGCTTTATCCTACAAAGCTCATATCTTGGAAAGCTTTCAGTAATCAAACCTGATTCCTATTAATACAGTTTACTTTTCAAACAAAGTAGCTTGTAAAAGGCTGATATTAAGATGCTTTAGCCATCTTATTGGCAAATATAGCAGTCCTAAATCATTTGTGAAATATTTTTGGAGTTAGCTGTCATTAGCCATTTGTCCTTTGTAATTGCAAATGACTAATGACCAATGACCAAGGACGACCATAACAGAAATTTTCACAACTCAAATAGGATTGCTATAATTCCACATCAACATCAATCTAGAAAAGGAAAACGACAATGTTAAGCACCAAAGAAAACTTGAAACAAATTGAAATGGACACTATTCAACAGGAACCATTGTTAACCGAGTTGACTCCCGAAGCAGCAGCTACCGTCGAGGGAGGCCGTACCCTTACGTACACTACAAAAAATATCGACCCCGGTTCCTCATTGAATATTCGTCCGACTCCCAGCACCAAATTGCGCCCGATCGGGTCTATCCAACGTGGGGATTTTTTTGAGGCATCAAGTGGCATCACCAACGGGTTCCGCAAACTCTTCGGACGAGCAGGATGGGTGTCAGCGAAATTCACCCAGAGAGTCACCGTCCAGAACAGTTCAGCTGGGCGTATAGTATTAACTTAGAGTCAAGTAGACAAAATCAAAGCACGAGGAGCTACTAGGCAAGCTAAATAATTTTCATTGTTTAAATTACAGCTTTGCAGCGGTAGCCTAACGCCTAGTAGTCCGAGCGGACCATAGCAGTCCTAAATCATTTGTGAAATATTTTTGGAGTTAGCTGTCATTAGTCATTTGTCCTTTGTAATTGCAAATGACAAATGACGAATGACGACCATAACAGAAATTTTCACAACTCAAATAGGATTGCGATAATTCCACATCAACATCAATCTAGAAAAGGAAAGTGGCAATGTTAAACACCAAAGAACATTTTAATCAACTTGATGCAATTGCAGTAACAGAACTTGACAATGAGACTGCTGCTGCTATTCAAGGCGGTGCGGCATTGGAACTCTACAAAGACACCGGTGTTTTGGGTGCTTCAGGTTTGCTAGGCAGTTTCAACATTGGGGGTAGGGCTACACTGAGTTCAAGAGCAAACGACGAGATTAGCTCGGTTCTAATTAAGGATGGTGAATGGGAATTTTACGAGGATGCGAATTACAAGGGTAGATCCATAACCTTCACAAGAGGAAGGTACGACCTTGTTTTGTATCCCTTGGGCTTTGGCAGCAGTTGGAATGACAAAATCTCATCTTTCAAACGAATCGATTGAGCCAGCACTTTTGCTAAACGCTCATGACTCCGATCAAACAAACTGATTAGACCAGTAGAACATTTAAGGCGATCAAGATTTTCTCTTTTCCCCTTGCTCGCCTTTCTCTCTAACAAAAAGTAACACAACACATTTGTTGTCGATTGTTTTGAAAGACTCAAGAAGCTTACCTTTTCAACAATCAACAACAGATATAGAACCAACAAAGCTAGATGGTTTCAGTTTTGACCATGAAATATCAAAGTGTTCTGCAACATAGTGAAGAAGACTGTGGTGTGCAAGTCTTGCTACTATTGCCAAACACTACGGACGCACCTTTGCTATTAGTCGAATCCGGGAAGTAGTTGGTACTCGCGGGGAAGTAGCCTGCTGGGTTTGAGGCGGGGTGCAGAAAATCTAAGATTTAATACGCGTCAAGTCAAAGCCTCGGTGCAACTGCTTAACCAATTGCATAAAGCCCCTCTACCCGCCATCATTCGGCTATCAGTATAAAGGATATTTCTTTTGTCAATTTCGCCAGTTTCATGGGACTACACCTCAAGTTTGGCGTAATACTCAGCGTTCTAATGTTAGCGTCAATCACGATCGACATAATGAATAGTTTTAACAACAAAATGTGCATTGTCCCTAAAATTTTTATTTTCTACACTACTAAATATAGGAATGCAACTTGATTCTTCAAAGCATACTAAGACTAAAAGCTTTCTCCCATAATGCTCATATCTTGGAAAGCTTTCAGTAATCAAATCTGATTCCTATTAATACAAGGTTACTTTTACAAAAGGTAACTTGTAAAAGGTTGATATTAAGTGCTTTGCACTATTTGGTTGAGAAATTATTGCAGAACAATTCACACTTAATTAGGAAAAAAAGATGAAAGTCAATCAGCAGGAACAACTCTTAACTGAATTAGACTCTGTGTTGGAAGAAATTTCAGATGACAATTCTGCTTCTCTAACAGGAGGAGCCAGATCAACCTTCTCAGGAACAATTCCTGCCTTCGGATCAAGGACATTTTCAAAGGTATATACTACCACTCGTCAATTCAAAGACATTTCAATTCGATTGAATCAGAATATCAATGAATTCATAAAAGTTAAAGCCGTGCGTGCCGATAACCTACGTGATATAAGTAGTTTCGTAAGGTCGATTCCTCCAAACTCGGCAGGAAAGCTGATCACTGTTGCAGCAAACGTGCGCGATGGAGTCGCCTTCAGGCTCAACTTTTCAATTGACGGGTTTAATCTCGCCAAAAATATATCAGGGCCGATCACCTATTAGCAGGATGGTTTTAGCTTTTCGCCGTTAGTATCGTCTGACTTCTGGATTGAGGAATTTAGTTAAAGCGATCATTTTTAAGTTTGATCGGGCAATCAGGTTGTATCGCAAAAAAATTTTTCAACACTATTTGTAGTAATACTACAGTTTGTAATTTAATTACATGTAGGGTTTTTAAAAGTTTTTGCAACACAATCTTTAATACACTGAAAACCAGCTCCGGTCAGGGCTTTCGCCCTGACCGATCTTTCTCTGCTGCATAAATCTTAAAGATGAAATACCAGATTGTTCTACAACACAGCGAAGAAGACTGTGGTGCTGCCTGCCTTGCCACTATTGCCAAACACTACGGACGCACCTTTGCAATTAGTCGAATGCGGGAAGTAGTTGGTACAGGATCGCGGGGAACCAGCCTGCTGGGTTTGAGGCGGGGTGCAGAAACTCTAGGATTTAATACGCGTCAAGTTAAAGCCTCTGCACAACTGCTTGACCAATTGCATAAAGCCCCTCTACCCGCCATCATTCACTGGAAAGGCTACCACTGGGTCGTTTTATACGGTCAAAAGGGGAAAAAATATGTAATTGCTGACCCTGGTGTAGGCATCCGCTATCTCACCCGCGAGGAGTTGAGCGAAGGGTGGGGCAATGGCATCATGCTGCTGCTAACGCCAGACGACAGCCGCTTTTATCAGCAATCAGATGATAAAATTGGCGGCTTTGGGCGTTATCTGATGCGGGTTTTACCCTATCGCGCTATTCTGATTCAAGCGATCGCAATTAACATTGTCATCGGGCTGCTCTCCCTTGTCTCTCCTTTAATGATGCAATTGCTCACCGATGACGTGCTAGTGCGGGGAGATACGCAACTGCTAACCGTGGTGGCAATTGGCGCGATCGCGATGAATCTATTTAGCAGTGCGATCGGTTTGGTACAATCTCACCTAATCGGTCACTTTGGTCAACGACTGCAATTAGGACTGATTCTAGAATACGGACGACAACTGTTGCGTTTGCCCCTCTCGTACTTTGAAGGACGACGCAGTGGAGAAGTAGTCAGCCGGATTGCCGATGTGGATCACATCAATGAGCTAGTTTCCGAAATTGTCCTCGGTTTACCCAGCCAATTTTTTATCGCCTTGGTTTCCTTGGGCTTTATGCTCTTTTACAGTTGGGCATTGACTTTGGCTTCCTTGGCTGCTTTTATGATTGTCACCCTCGTCAACCTGCTTTTTCTCCCAGCTTTGCGCCAGAAAACCCGCAACGCGATCGTCTTAGGTACAGAAAACCAAGGCTTTCTCGTTGAAACTTTTCGTGGTGTCCAGGTGCTAAAAACTACCCAAGCCACTCCCCAAGCTTGGCAAGAGTATCAGGCAAATTATGGTCGGCTGGCTAACTTGGGCTGGAGTATGATGAAACTGGGGCTTTATAGTGGCACAATCACCAGTATTTTTTCTACTTGCACGAATATTGCTTTACTGTGGTTAGGGTCATATTTAGTGATTAATCGCACTTTGAGCATTGGTCAGTTGCTAGCATTTACTGGTATGAGTGGCAACTTTCTCGGCTTTTTGAGTTCAGTTATCGGCTTAGTTGATGAGTTTATCACTGCCCAGATAGTCATCCAACGCCTGACGGAGGTAATTGATGCTACCCCAGAAGACCAAAAGGACGAAAAAAAGCCTTGGGCAGAACTGAAGGGCAATATAGATATTACTTGCACTAATCTTAATTTCCACCACGCAGGTAGAGTTGACTTGCTGCAAGATTTTTCGCTGATTATCCCTGGCGGTCAAGTCATTGGTCTGATTGGTAAATCCGGCTGTGGTAAAAGCACCCTCGCCAAACTGCTTGCTGGTTTATATTTCCTCCAATCTGGCAATATCCGCTATGGCATCTATAATCAGCAAGACCTCTCAATGGAATGTCTGAGGCAACAGGTGGTGCTAGTACCTCAAGAACCTCATTTCTGGAGTCGCTCAATTATTGAAAATTTCCGCTTCAGCTATCCTCAAATCGCCTTTGAACAAATTGTGCAAGCTTGCGAGATTGCTGGTGCAGATGAGTTTATGAGTAAACTTCCCGATAAATATCAAACTGTTTTAGGTGAATTTGGCGCGAATCTTTCTGGTGGACAACGACAAAGATTAGCGATCGCTAGAGCTATAGTTACCGATCCGCCCATATTAATTTTAGATGAATCCACTGGCGCTCTCGACCCAGTAAGTGAAGCCAAACTGCTAGATAGACTGCTTGACCATCGCCAGGGCAAAACCACAATTATGATTAGCCATCGCCCCAAAGTGATTGGGCGGGCTGATTGGATTGTACTGCTAGAAGAAGGGCGCTTGAAAATTCAAGGCACTCCAAAGGCTCTACGCCATCAAGCTGGCGAACACTTAGACTTCTTAGACAGCGTTGACTCATTTACAAATGGTTTAGTGCCTAAATCCTCTAACTCCAACGGTAAATTCAGCGCAATCAGTAAATAACGTACAAATGACAAATGACAAATGACAAATGACAAGTAAATATCCAATTTAAATGCGTAACAGCTTAAAACAACATGATTAGCCATTCCAACTCAGACTACTTGCCTCCCATTCAAGACAACGAGTTTCTCCCGCCGCTTGGTCGTTGGACTACTTGGGGCGGACTAGTTTTTGTCTGTGCTGTGGGGCTAGCTGTTCCACTGGCTTCTATTACCAAATATAAAGTGACAGTTAAAGCACAGGCACTTGTCCGCCCTGCTGGTGAATTGCGGCTCGTTCAAGCTGCGACAGAGGGTCAGGTGATGCGCGTCTTTGTTGCAGAGAATCAAGTTGTCAAAAAAGGGGATGTTATTGCCACTATTGACAACTCGAAGTTGCAAACGAAAAAGAGCCAATTGCAAAGTAACATTGGGCAAAGTCGTTTACAACTTTTTCAACTCAACGCCCAGATTAATGCCATTAATAACCAGGTTTTAGCTGAAACAGAGCGCATCAACCGGATTATTGCTGGTGCTGAATCTGAATTAAGCGATCGCAGTCGGAACTATCAAGATAAACTTATTACTACCGCTACTGATGTCCAAGAAGCGAATGCTAATGTCAAAGCTGCGGATGCTGGTCTCAAAGCAGCTCAGTCAAAGCGAAATCGCTATGAGACTGTAGCCAAAGCCGGAGCCTTGTCTCAAGATCAATTTGAGGAAGCACAACTAGCTGTTCGCCAGCAAGAACAAGCCCTCCAGGCAGCTAAAGCCAAATTGCAAAATGTCCAAACTGCCCTTAATCCTAGTAATGCACAAGTAGCGATCGCTTATAATCGCATTGCCCAAGAAAAAGCTACCGGTCAAGCCAGCATTGCTACTTTAAATAAAGAACGTCTTAGCCTAATCCAGCAACGAATTGAAATTCAAAAACAGCTAGAGAGCGATACCCGCGAACTTCAACAAGTAAATATCGACCTCAGCCAAACTGTGATTACAGCCACAGCAGACGGGATTATTTCTAAATTAAACCTGCGAAACTCTGGTCAAACAGTGCCTGCTGGAGGGGAAATTGCCCAAATTGTCCCTAGTGATGCTCCCTTGGAGATTAAAGCAGCAGTAGCACTTCAAGATAAAAATAAGTTGAAACAAGGTCAAAAGGTACAAATGCGGGTTTCTGCTTGTCCTTATCCAGATTATGGTACTCTCAAAGGCCAGGTTAAGACGATTTCTCCAGATGCAATCGCACCTGTTGGAAATGCTGCTAATGCCACCGACACTACATCTGCCAATCAAAAGATGGCAAGCGTTGCTGCGTTCTATGGGGTAACAATTGAGCCAGAAAGACTTTCTCTAGGTAGGGACAAACACCTGTGTGCGCTGCAATTGGGAATGGAAGGTACGGTTGATATTATTTCTAGAGAAGAGACTGTAATGCAATTCTTTCTGAGGAAGGCGAGGTTGATTGCAGACTTGTAGTGCGTTGGCGTAGCCCGCCGCAGGCATCGCAGCGTAACTATTCGTAATTATTTCTCGCAATCCTGCCAGGGATTTTCTATCTATCCTTATAAGAGGGTGTAGTTTACTTGCTAGTTATTTAAGGGGTGCAATGTCTAGAATAAAGCGATGCAGACCGCTTTGGTGCTGGAAATTCGCACTGAGAAGTTGGTTGGTAATGGGTAGTGCGATCGGTGAAGCTGTATTGCAAACATTTGCTTTCTCTTTTAATTGCGCTTTTGCCCAAATTACCCCCGATAGCACTCTACCCAATAATTCTCGTGTTACAACACAAAACAATATCAGAATCATTGAAGGGGGAACCCAAGCTGGAAGCAATTTGTTCCACAGTTTTCAGGAGTTTTCTGTCCCCACCAATAGCGCGGCTTACTTTAATAATACTGTTGACATCCAGAACGTTATTAGCAGAGTAACGGGTGGATCGGTTTCTAATATTAATGGGTTAATTGGCACTAATGGTACAGCTAACCTGTTTCTAATTAATCCCAATGGGATTATTTTTGGTGCAAATGCCAGTTTAAATGTTGGTGGTTCATTTGTGGCGAGTACAGCAAACGCACTGCAATTTGGAAATATCGGATTTTTTAGCGCTACCGATCAAAATATCCCTTCACCATTGTTGACTATTAATCCTTCAGCATTGCTGTTTAATCAGATTAATCAAAACGGAGCGATTCAAAATAACTCAATAGCACCCACTGGAACAGATCCAGCAGGCTTTGATGCATTTGGTTTACGAGTACCAGATGGAAGAAGTTTACTGCTGGTGGGGGGAAATGTCAGCATGGATGGGGGACAATTAAATGCTTTTGGTGGACGAGTTGAGTTAGGAGGGTTAGGCGAATCTGGTAGTGTAACATTGGATGTAGATGGCGATAATCTCAGCTTAAGATTTCCTGAGAATATTGCGCGAACTTCAGTATCTCTTACTAATCAAGCAGGTATATATGTAACTGGGGCTGGTGACGGTAATATAGCAGTCAATGCCTCTAATCTAGAGATTTTAGGAGGAACTATCCTAACTGCTGGTATTGGGCAAGGATTGGGCACACCTGAAGCTGTTGCAGGAGATATTAGGCTAAATACTACCGGGGAAATCAAAGTTGCTGGCACTGGGAGTAGTGTTAGCAATCTGATGGGCTTGGAATCAAAAGGTAATGGGGGTAATATTACTATCGATTCTGGTTCTTTCTCATTACAAGATGGCGCTCAAATTGCTGCCTCAACATTGGGACAAGGAAATGCAGGGAATGTCAATATTAATGTTACTGGGGCTGTTGATATTGCTGGGGATAAAAATGGTTTAGCCAGTGGAATTAACAGTTTCGTGCAAAGGGGAGCAGTTGGCAATGGGGGTAACATTACTATCGATTCTGCTTCATTATCGTTACGCGATCGCGCTCAAATTGCTGCCTCAACATTGGGACAAGGAAATACGGGGAATGTAACAGTGCGTGCCAAAAATGCTGTTTCCCTTGCTGATAATGCTTACATCTTCAGCACGGTGGAAGCAGGGAGTGTAGGTAAAGGTGGCAATATCGACATCAATGCAGCAGCATTATCACTAATCGATGGAGCTAACCTAATAACCATTACTCGTCGTGCATCTGCTACCCAGCCAGCAGGACAGGGAGATGCGGGGAATGTGAATGTGAAAGTCTCTGGGAAAGTTGACATCGCTGGCGAGAAAAATAATTTTTCTAGTGGGATTTCCACCTCTGTGGAAGCGGGGACAGTTGGCAATGGGGGTAACATTACTATCGATTCCGGTTCCTTCTCGTTACGAGACGGCGCTCAAATTTCTGCCTCAACATTGGGACAAGGAAATGCAGGAAATGTGATAGTGCGTGCCAAAAATGCTATTTCCCTTGCAGATGCTAACATCTTGGGCACGGTGGGTTCGGGAAGTGTAGGTAAGGGAGGCAATATTGACATTAATGCTACCTCCTTATCGCTAAAAGATGGCGCTCAACTGGCAACTGCTACTCGTAGAGCATCTGATACCCTGTCGGCAGGATGGGGGGATGCAGGGAATGTCAATGTGAAAGTTACTGGCACTGTTGACATTGCTGGAAGGAAAAACCGTTTTTTTAGTGGGATTAACAGCTTGGTGCAAACGGGGGCAGTTGGCAATGGAGGTAACATTACTATCGATTCTGGTTCCTTCTCATTACGAGATGGCGCTCTACTTAATGCCTCAACATTGGGACAAGGAAATGCGGGGAATGTGACAGTGCGTGCCAAAAATGCTATTTACCTTGCAGATGCTAACATCTTCAGCATGGTGGGTTCGGGAGGTGTAGGTAAGGGAGGCAATATCGACATCAATGCTGCAACCCTATCACTAATTGATAGTGCTAACCTGCAAACTATTACTGCTAGAGCATCTGATAGCCTGCCAGCAGGATGGGGGGATGCGGGGAATGTCAATGTGAAAGTTACAGGCGCTGTTAACATTGCTGGGAAGAAAAATGGTTTTGCCAGTGCAATTTTAAGCCGGGTGGAAAGAGGCGCTGTTGGCAATGGAGGTAACATTACTATCGATTCTGGTTCCTTTTCGTTACGAGATGGCGCTTTTCTTTCTGCTGAAACTGTTGGACAAGGAAATGCAGGGAATGTGAGAGTACGGGCACTTAATGCTGTTTCTCTTGCTAATACTGCTGCTATCTTCAGCACGGTGGAAGCAGGGGCTGTGGGTAAGGGTGGCAATATTGACATTAATGCTGCTTCTTTCTCGCTAACAGATGGCGCTCAAATGCTAACTGCCACTCGTTGGGCATCTAAGAACCAGCCAGCAGGACGAGGCGATGCGGGGAATGTCAATGTAAAAGTGACTGGCGCTGTTAACATTGCTGGAGAGAAAAATGGTTTTGTTAGTGGTATTTCCAGTCGGGTGGAAGAAGGGACAGTTGGCAATGGAGGTAACATTACTATCGATTCTGGTTCTTTCTCTTTACAAGATGGCGCTTATTTTACTGCCTCAACCCTTGGACAAGGCAATGCAGGTGCAATCAAAGTTAATGCTGCTGATTTTGTTCGCATTTCTGGCAAGAGTGCCAACTTTACCAGTGGCTTGTTCGTTAACTCCCAAAGTCCAACGGGCACTGCTGGAGATATTGTTGTCAATTCACCTAGAGTTACCTTAGATAACGGTGGCACAATCAACGCCGAATCTGCATCGGGTAACGGTGGCGACATCAACTTACAAACTGATTTACTGCTTCTGCGTCGTGGCGCTTCCATTTCCACCACCGCAGGCACAGCACAAGCTGGTGGTAATGGTGGCAACATCACTATAAATGCCCCGTCGGGCTTCATAGTTGCCGTCCCAAGGGAAAATAGCGACATCACTGCTAATGCTTATACAGGCAGTGGTGGCAGAGTAGATATTCAAGCCTTTGGTATCTATGGCATTCAACCCCACTCTAACCGAACTTCTCTTTCGGATATCACCGCTAGTTCTGAGTTTGGTGTAAACGGCACTGTAGAACTTAACACACCCGACATTGACCCTAACAGTGGCTTAGTCAACTTACCTGCCGCACCAGTTGATAGCCGTGTAGCCCAAGGTTGTACTGCGGATAGCTCTCAAGCACAAAGCAAATTTATCATCACCGGACGCGGTGGCTTACCGCCTAATCCGGGTGAAGCCCTCAGCGCTGATGCAGTGCAGGTAGATTTGGTAACTCTCAACCCAGGAGTAGTTAAACCTCCTACTCCAGCAGTTTCCAGAAATCCGATTAACCCAACACCAAATCGCATAGTAGAAGCTACTGGTTGGGTAATTGCTGCTAATGGCGATGTAATTCTCACTCTTGTTGCACCCACCGTCACGCCTCATGATTCGTGGCAAAGGACAGCCGATTGTAGTGTATTTAATCAACGTCAGGGAGGTTGAGCAACTTACACTGTCTATTTTGAGTAAAAACGCGGTGCAAGTGAAAGCAAAAACATGGTGATAAAAAAATCTAGATTACGGAAAATCAAACGCTTTTTAAGTGTACTGCTACTTTTGTCTGTGTTTTTAGGCGCTCTTTTATTGCCTCCCACTTTCGCAAATATAACTGCGGAAAACTCCATTGTTAAAAGGTTGTCCGATGCCCAAAACTTGCTGGAACAGGGCAGTAAATTTTATGAAACCGAACGGTTTGCTGAAGCTGCTAATTCTTGGCAACAGGGTATCTCTGCATTACAAGGCAATGGAGATGAACAAAGGCTTGCGATCGCACTGGGTAATCTCTCATTAGCTTATCAGCAGTTGGGACGGTGGTCAGAGGCAGAAACTGCGATCGCTCAAAGTCTCAACTTATTACAAACTACTCAAAATATAAACACCAAAGACTCTTCGCAAATTCTAGCCCAAGTCCTAGATATCAAAGGTCGCCTGCAATTAGCTCAAAGCAAAGCTGAAGATGCTCTAGATACTTGGCGAATATCGCTTGACATTTATACCAAAATAGGCAATAAGAGAGCGGTTATTCAAAATCGGATTAACCAAGCGCAAGCTTTGCAAGCTTTAGGATTTTATCGGCAAGCCGAGAAGACATTAAGAGAAAGTACCCAGATTCTCCAAAGTCAACCCAACTCACCTGTTAAAGTTGCAGCTTTGCATAGTCTCGGCAATGTCGTGCAAGTCACTGGTGATTTAGAAACATCTCGGCAGATATTGCAGCAAAGTTTAGAATTAGCTTCATCGTTGCCAGATCGAGAAGCGATCGCTGATATTCTCCTCAGTCTTGGTAATACAGCCCGCGTACAGCAAGACACCCAAACAGCTATAAAATATTATCAACAAACTTTCAAAACTGCAACCTCACCCACTACACGCATCCAAGCTCAAGCTAATCAACTAAGACTATTGCTGAAAACTGACCAATTGTCAGCTTTCCAAACATTGTCCTCTCAAATGAAAACTCAGCTCAACAACTTACCCATTAGTCGGACAGCAATTTCTGCCCTGATTAACTTTGCCCAAAGTCTAATCCAATTCCGAAAGCAAACCGCCGCAGACGCTTTCTCATGGTTGGACATTGCCCAATTGCTAGCAACTGCGATTGAGCAAGCAAAAAGTTTGCAAGATAAACGCACAGAATCTTATGCTATTGGTGTTTTAGGCCAAGTTTACGAACAAACTCAACAGTGGTCTGATGCCCAAAACCTCACCCAACAAGCTTTACTCATTGCTCAAGCTATCGACGCTAAAGACATTGGCTATCAATGGCAATGGCAACTGGGACGTTTGCTGAAAGCTCAGGGAGATATCAAAGGAGCAGTAGCAGCTTACACAGAAGCAGTTAATAACCTTCAAGCCCTCCGCAGTGATTTAGTTGCTGTCAATTCTGCGGTGAAATTTTCCTTTCGAGAGGAAGTTGAACCAGTTTATCGACAGTTAGTCGATCTAATTTTGCAATCTCAGGGTAACTCGCAAGTTAGCTTTGAAAATCTCGCAAAAGCCAGCAATACAATCGAATTACTCCAAATAGCAGAACTAGAAAACTTTTTTCGCAACAACTGTTTAAATGCTCAAATCCGTAATCCAAAAAAAGATCCAACGGCAGCAATTATTTATCCATTTATTTTGCCAGACCGACTAGAGGTGATCGTCAAGTTGCCTCAACAGCGTTGGCTGCACTACACTACCCCTGTAGTTGAAAAAGAAGTAGAAACTACTTTAGCGCAACTACAGGAAAATCTACCCAAACCACACACGCTGCGACAGATTCAATCTTTATCCCAAAAGGTTTACAAATGGCTGATTCAACCTGCGGAAGCTGCCTTAGCTGAAAGTAAAATTCCTACTTTGGTGTTTGTGCTGGACGGCTGGTTGCGAAATATTCCGATGGCAGTTCTCTACGATGGCAAACAGTATCTAGTTGAGAAGTATAACATTGCACTCACCCCCAGTCTGCAACTGACTGAACTCAAACCATTGGAGAAAGGATTAAAGGCCATAGCCGCAGGATTGAGTGAAGCAAGTTCGGGATTTTCTGCACTACCCAACGTCAAACTTGAATTAGAAGAAATCCGCTCTCAAGTCCCTAGCAGCATCCTTCTAAATCAAGAATTTACCAGCAAAACTTTGCAAAACCAAATTAATTCTTTATCTTTCCCGATTGTTCATCTTGCAACTCATGGTCAGTTTAGCTCCAAGGCTGAAGAGACATTTATTGTTGCTTGGGATGAGCGTATTTATGTCAAAAACTTAAATAAGTTAGTGCAAACGCTAGAGCAAAATAGACCCGAAGCGATTGAATTGCTGATTCTTAGTGCGTGTCAAACAGCTGCCGGGGACGAACAAGCTACACTAGGAATTGCTGGTGTCGCTTTTCAGGCAGGAGCACGCAGTACCATCGCTTCTTTGTGGAACTTGGATGATGAATCTACTGCTGTGTTGATGAGTCAATTTTACCAAGAGTTAGCTAACAAAAACCTGACTAAAGCTGAACTACTCCGTCACGCCCAGCTAGCTCTTTTGCAAAATCCCAAATACAAACGTCCCAGGTTTTGGGCCCCCTATGTTCTTCTGGGTAATTGGCTTTGAGCCACTCTCACCACTTGATGTGGTGGAATTCATACTAGGAGTTAAAGTTAAGTTTTTGTCCATTTAGTTATGCATATGCAATTGTATCGACTGACAATGCGATCGCATCGACTGACAATGCGATTGTATCGACTGACAATGCGATTGTTTTGACTAACAATGCGATTGTACTGGGTGACAATGTGATCGCATCGACTAACAATGCGATTGTATCGAATGCATGAATTTTGAATTGGTATTACTTACTCTCTAAATTGCAGCACTCCACCCTTGGTTCAGTTGCAAAATCATTCAAACCAACAGCTTGCAACAGCGCCGTCCAAGAAGTCTCTTGCGAATTGGGGCGACGCAATTCACTAGCAGCACTCAGCGCTTCATACCAAATACCATTAGCCGCATAAAGGTTTACTTGCTGGCGTGGTGTTGCTTTTTCTAATTGAGTTTTTAAAGCAGGCTTTAGTTGCTCTCGTTTTACATAGCCTTCAACATTAGCAATAATTTGGTTATCTTTATTACAGTAAATGTTGAAATACCAACGATACCGCTTACCTGTCTCTAGAGGTGATGCTTTTGAGGGTAAACGAAAGCTAACTATTCCTGGTGTCCCCGTTAAAGAAGTTTTATAAATAGTCTGATTTTCTGCTTCATCTTCTAACACAAACTCTCCAGATGCAAAGTCGGATGCATAAGGAACATAAAATAAGAAACTAGGATGCTCTGCGATCGTTGTTCCAAATACCAATTCTGAGTTTGAATAAATAGGTACTAAAGCTGTGAGCCGCTTTTGAGAAGAAGTCATCTGCTTATTTATATCCTGACTACAGCCACGACTACCTGCTTCCCCTCGCTTACCTGGTTCCCCGATGTCTGGTGGTGGGGGCGGCGCAGCGAAAATCAGTGATTGATTTAATTGTCCATTGGGGTTTTCAGGCTGTGCCTGCACTTGGATACAGTTAAGGAGTGTTAAACTAATAGCGAGGAAAAGTTGAATCTTTTGCACAGACAATTTCATTTATTTTATACCTCAACTTGTAGAAATCAGTTGTCGCTGACCGAAAACGAAAAGGATACAGAGCAACTAAATTTATTTATGGGGATCGTTAATTTTGAATTTTGTTAGCGCAGCGTTAGCGAGTCTGCGAGCGTCATTTTGAATTTTGAATTCCCTGTTCGCGTAGCGTCCCGTAGGGAAGGGGTTGACCTTGTTGTGTAGATAGGTAAATCGCTACTGTGCTACCAGTAAGTACTAAAACTAACATTGACGGAACCAGGGGAACCCAAATGCCCTGGTAAAAGAAAATTAAGCAAAGAATGTATAAGCCCCCCAGTACGCCTCCTCCCGTAACTAATAGATATAGTCTCGATCGATAGCGCCAAGTAACTGTCTGCGACACGGCGTAGCCGATCGCACCTCCAACCACAGACCAACTCCAAATCCATAACGCTTCAACCCAAACAGGCAAAACTGATATCAAAGGTCGACCATCGATCGCAGCACTCACCAGCTGACTCACCATTTGCGCTTGTAAAATCACTCCTGGTACTTCCTGAGAAAAACCCTGTTCAGTCATGTAGGGGGTAGGATTATAATCACGGAAGCTTTGGGCAGTAGTACCAATGAGAACAATTCGGTCTTTGACTTGTTCGGGGTTGACCTTTCCTCTCAGAACATCTGTGAGTGTGACAATAGGTGCAATTTCTAAAGGTGAACCTTGGTAAGAGCGGTAATTAAGCAATATTTGATAGCCCCCGATATCCACTTTTTGATAGCCTCCCATCTGCGATTCTGTTTTGGAGCCATTTCGCGATCGCAACCGTTTAAAAACGATGTTACCTAGCTGTAAATCTCCTTGGGGGGTGTATTTCGCAAAAATCCCTTTTTTCTCCAAATAGTGAAATGCCAGTTGGGCATTAAGCGCGTAGCGTGCAGTACAAGGAGATATAGGGTTATCTGGCTGCATTGCTAATAAATGACGACGCAAAACATTGTCTGAGTCGGGAACAATATCACTAAATCCTTGGCGTTCTGGTGGAACTCCTTTGGGAGGTGAAACTCCGGGATAGTTTTGGGTGCGATCGCTAACTTTGCAAATTGCAAAGAAATTGTCATCAGTTTTCCAACGAGTGGTTAAAGAAGCCTGGTTAGGTTGTACTGGTTCGGCACGATAAATATCCAAGCCAATGGTTCTGGCTTGGAACTGTGCAAGTTTATCTAACAGTCGCGCCAGTGCCAGATTTGACAATGAGCCACTTCTTTGCTTCTGCTCTGGGAGGTCAAGATCGTTTTCAGTTACAGTGACGATTAATAAGCGCGAATCTTGCTTTTCCTGTGGACGCGATCGCATAAATTTGTCATATAAGAACAATTCCGATGTTTGCAATCCTCCTTGATGTCTTACCCCCAGTACACCAACAGTTATCAGCAGACTCAACAGTAGCAAGGTTCCAAGGCGGCGAATCTTAGGAATTCGGGGCTTTGCCCAAGTCATTGAGACTACAGCAGGATGTTCGCTAATTACTGGCAACCAACTTGCACCTGGATATTCCTTTTCTATTCCTTTAAGCCTTTGTCTGGCAGTGCGAACCGCAGCATATATAGATTCTCCTGATGAAAAAACCTCTAAAAAATGCTTTAAAAATTTTTGGGCTACTTTATCTGGTACTGGTTCCCGCATGACAATAATTTGCGGAATCTGTAAATCTTGTAGTTCTCGTGCTAATCCTAATCCATCGCAAGAGTTGAAAATCGCCAATTGTAACCCGTTGGCAACAGCATTTCTCAGGGCATATCTGAGTTCATCAATTGTTAATTTATCTGTTTTATTAATATAGATGCAACTAGCTTCACCCTCACTTTTGCTATGACCTGCAAAAAATAAGATATTCCAAGGTTGTTTCCATAATTTGTCATCGATGTCTGAATATTCAGGTTCTACTAAAAAAGTTGTAGTAGCATCAGGTAATTTCTCTAGTAACTGGCGGTCTTGCTCCACATCAATACCGTCACTATTGCCTAAAATTGCCAAAATTCTAATTTTATTTCTGCTGATGGATGTGTGCAATGCGGTTGTTACTAATTCTGATTCTGGAACACTGAGAACAACTTCAGCTTTGGGGTAATCTCGATCGATTAAATCCCACAAATGCCAAGGAAGTTTTTTGAGTTGCAAACAATGAGTGCGAATCAACACCCGCACTTCTTCATCTGGCATCAAGTGTTTGAGCCATTTTTCCCGCACGGCACGAAAAGACTCTGATAGCAACCAGTTATTCAGATGCTCTCGTACCTCACTAGCTTTTGTATTGCACTCCTGACGGCGCTGGGAAATAGAACCATCGTAAATAATTTTTTTGGCTTTGATGCGGGTAGATTTCCACAAGCTGCGATATGTGGACTGCCATTGGTCAATTGCTGTTGCCATATCTGGATTGGAGGGTAGCTTGCCAGTAATTTCTGTATTCGGGCGTTTGCCCTCTTCTCCAATCTCCAGCGTTACCTGCACGCCTAAGTGCAAATTGCCATCTAGTTTCAGCACAACTAACTTTTTCATTGGCAACACCCCTGCTGTTGTTCTTAACAAATGACAAAATTTTCTGTGATGCTGATATCTCCCAGAACAAGTTGAACGCTGAAACGTTCTCCCACTTCACAACTAAATTCCAATTGAATATTTTTATTGTTGCTTCTTGTTTGAGCTTCCATCACAGATGCCCCCTCAAAATCCAGCACCATTAGATGGAGATTTGGTGGCAGATAATCTTGTCCATTTGTCGGATGTAATTCTACGATAATGTCCATTTCTTGCTCGTTATCTGAAGGTAAGGTAACGACTAAAACCACTGCACGTTTGCTCAAAAAATCTCCTACATCAATCAACTTACCCCTGCTAAGAAAAGCACCTGCCTTACTTCTCATACCCCAAGCTGGATTAGCACTTTGAGTGCCTAAAAGAGTCTCAACTTCTTGCCAACCAGCTTCAAAAATATTTTCCAACCATTGCTTCAAATTAACTAAATTCTGATTATGGTTCAGCGAATTATCAGCTATTGCAGCAACTTGTAATTGAGAAAGTTCTTCTAAATACTCCAAGAGATTGTCTAAAGGTTGCAATTGGTTAATGGGTAATAAATCAGTTTGTACTTGCTTGACAAATCCCAGCAGCGTTGCTTCTCTAAATGATTTGCCAATTTGCACAGCTACATAGCCAATTCGATTTGACTGTACTTCTGGCGGTACATAAACAAATTGTGTATCTGGCAATACTGGGCGACATTCTAATAAGCCCAAGTTTTTTAGCGATAAATCAGCAACATCCATAAGTGTCTGTTGGATGACATTCCAACTATCACTTTTATGCAAGTCTGTCTCAAATCCCATGCAACATAGATAATAATTTACGAACGACACAGATAAAGTATTGAGATAAACTTGTTCGCCTTTTGCTTGCGTGGCTTGTTGTCTGCGTAACTCTTCTGCTCGATGCCTTCCATCCACCGGTATTGGGGCTGAAAATGTTAAAACGTTGATGCTTCTGCTCATATTTTTGCCTAGCTGATTAGATGATATTAAACATTAAATACATAAATATTCATGAAATTTAGCAGCAAATTTTCTCAAACAACGTTGATAAAAACTATGAAGAGATGTAATTCCAATACCCGATTCTGCCGAAATCTCTTTCCAGGAAATGCCAGAACATCTTCTTTTAGCTATAGCTTGAAAGTTGGCCTCTGGATGACCTTTAATATGTTCCTTGCAAAAAAGTAATTCTGGGTCAGTTTCTATACATTCTCTTACTTGTTCAAATAAAGACATAGATTGAGATGAAGGTATATTTTCCAGATGAGAGGTTTCAAGATTTATTTCATTTTCTTTGCCGATAATTTTGGGTATAGCCTCTGGAAAAAAACGTTTAGTTAATAGCATATTTACCCAAGTCATCACTTCGCCGCGTTCTGGGTCATACTTGTTAATATTGTTATCTTGACAAATATAGAAAAATAAATTTTGTACTGCTTCATCATAGATATCTTGATAAAGTAGTTGAAATTGACCTTTATAAGGACTAACAAGCTTACCTGACTGCCAAATAGCATTAATCAAACGTGTTAAAGCTATCCGCTTTTCCTTGGTTAGGTGTGTATATTGTTGGGCTGCGATCGCTAAGTCTTTAAGTTGTCCATCTAGTTGTTTTCTCCAGTCATTACTCATAAAAGACCTCGAATCAGAACGCACCAAGTTGCAAATTCATCTATATCTCATGTATTACTCGCAACTTTTACACAAACCAGCCATAATTGTTACAAAACTTTGTGCTTATGTATTGAACCGGGGACTGGGAAGATGTGGCTCGGCGCAACACCAGATTTTTTGGTGTTTATGCTGACCTCCTTTCAAATTCGATAGAAAGTTAAATTCCTTTAAAGTAATTTATCTAACCATAGCGATGCAGAGAACACAGAGTAAAGAGATTAAAAAGGAATTTTTGACCAAAATTTTTACCCACCTTGAAAGGGCTAGTTTTACATAAATAACAACAACAGCGTAGCTGAGATGAAGTTTTATCACTACGCCAAACGGGATAATTTGGGCAGATTACAGGCGGCGTTATACATTATTAAGTGTATCTGCAATACCGGACTTGTTCTGGCTTAGTCTCAATAGCAAAGGTTTGGAGATGTTTACTTTATCAGAAACTTCTATCCTGGCGGCAATCCTACTGGTAGCTTTAGGCATTTTGGGCTGGGGCTTTTATCGCGCCAGACCTTTTGGTAAACTGGGAATCTTAGCCTGGTTACAGTCGGTGGTGTTGATGACTCCCTGGCTTTTGTTTTTTGGATTGTTTGCCGCAGGGATTTACATCAATATAACGGGTATATTGTTCTTAGTGGTGACATCTGCCGGATTGTACGTCTACTTGGGCAGACAGTTACGCCAAGCTGGGCAAGATACCATCCTCAAGCAACGCGCCACAGAAAGACTCGCTGCGGCTTCCTCACTTGAAGCAAATTCCCCACAACCAAAAGTAGCAGAACTGAAACCGGAAATCCCACCGATACCAGAAGAAGACTTGAATGCAGTTAAAGGTATTTTCGGTATCGATACATTTTTTGCTACAGAAACGATCGCCTACCAAGATGGAGCTATTTTTAAAGGCAATCTACGGGGAGAACCAGAAGAGACTCACAACCGTCTAACTGCAAGTTTACAACAACGCCTTGGCGATAAATATCGTCTGTTTTTAGTGGAAAATACAGACGGTAGACCTGTAGTGATTGTCCTACCGAGCCGCAACGATCCCCGGCCGATGTTGTTATCGCAAAAAGCCTTTGCAGGTGTTCTGTTGATAGCGACCATTGCTACAAGTTTAGAAGCTGCGGGATTACTGCTAAATTTTGATTTTTTTGCCAATCCAGGGCGGTTTCAAGAAGCTTTGCCCATAGGCGCGGGAATATTTTCGATTTTACTAGCTCACGAAATTGGTCATTGGTTACTTGCCCAGCGTCACCAAATTCGCCTTAGCTGGCCCTTTTTTCTCCCCGCAGTGCAAATTGGTTCTTTTGGTGCAATTACCCGCTTTGAGTCTTTATTGCCCAACCGCAAGGTATTATTTGATATCGCTTTGGCAGGGCCAGCCGCAGGTGGCATCGTTTCTTTATTAATGTTGGTGACGGGCTTGCTGCTTTCCCACCCAGGTAGTTTATTTCAATTGCCCAATCAGTTTTTCCAAGGGTCGATTTTGGTAGGAAGCTTGGCGCGAGTTGTCCTTGGTTCGGCATTGCAGTCATCCTTGGTAAGTGTTCATCCCTTAGTGATAATTGGTTGGCTGGGGTTAGTAATTAACGCTTTGAATTTGATGCCAGCAGGACAACTAGATGGTGGGCGAATTATTCAGGCGATTTATGGACGCAAAACCGCAGGACGAGCAACGATCGCAACTTTAATTTTACTAGCGGTAGTGTCTCTCGGTAATACTCTTGCCATGTACTGGGCGATCGTAATTTTCTTTTTGCAACGGGATCAAGAACGCCCCAGCTTGAATGAAGTCACTGAACCTGATGATGCTAGAGCCGCTTTGGGTCTTTTGGCTCTCTTCTTGATGATTACCACGCTTCTACCCTTAACTCCTGGCTTGGCTGGGCGTTTGGGAATAGGATAGTGTTTATGCAGCCTACACCCAAACAAGCAATCTCTGCAATTCGGGTGTGCGCTCAACTTACTAGAGTTTATAAAGGAATAGACCTTGTAAGATTAGACGAGCGCATCAGAAATGTTTATATCTTGGCAAATAATTCAATCGAAGCTGAGGTAACATCAACTGGAGAAATTCTTTGGTCATGACACAACCTAACTTTCAACAAATGCCTTTAGAGCAGCTAAGAACTTATATTTTGGAGCATCGCAACGACGATGAAGCATTCCATGTCTACATCGACAGGAGACGTGCCCAATCTCCAAAACAGATGCCGATGACTATTGAGGAAGCGGAGGCTGATTTACAAAGACGGTTTGGACAGCAAGCTAGTTAAATTACCATGAAAGATCCTTAAGTGATTGTCGGTGAACCTTCGCTTAATTTAAGCGATGTGTTCACAGACAGCTTGTGAGGAAAATTAACTGAAAGGTTTCCAACCTGCTAGCAAATTCGGGTAAGCCGTTGGTGTGGGGAAAATCTTCTGGAAGCCAGATTGACGGTCTTGCGGCTTTTCTTTGCTCATATTCCAGAGGGTTTCATAGAAAAAGAATGAGACTCCGGCAAAATTGCGATCGCGTACTTTTTGCACTTGTGTTTGAATCTGCTGCATTGGTATAGATCGGTTTTTTAACCCAGCCAAAATGCCTACACTCACTGGAATATGACTCTTGGCTGCTTTCACTTCTGGATACTCTAATTCGCTGATAAAAACATTCAAGTCATCCCGATATACCTGCAAAACTAAGTCTTCGACGATTCCTAGCCGTTCCCACTTCTGCCAGTCTGCTAAAAAGAAATCGTAGGAAAGACGCTGAGGATTAGGAGCAACGGAAACCAGGCAATTTTTTTTAGTAGCTTTGATAGCTGTAAATACCCGCTTCATAAACTCGGTGATTTTATTAGCTCTCCAACGTACCCATTCTGAATCTTTGAAGTTTTTCGAGGGAGCTTTACCACCGTGTTCTTTTTTGTAAAGTGCCACTGTATAAGCATCGTATCCTAATTCTGATGGTAAGCCAAAATGGTCATCAAATTGAATACCATCGATATTGTAGTTTCTAACAATTTCAACGATTAAATCTTGAATAAATTGTTGTACTTCTGGACGAAAGGGATTTAGCCAAACGCGATTATGTGTACCTTCTTTGACAATCCGAGTCCCATCGCTGCGACTGGTGAGCCATTGGGGACGATTTTTAGCTAATAGAGAATCCGCTGGTGCCATAAAGCCAAATTCAAACCAGGGAATTACTGTTAACCCTTTTTGATGGCCCACATCGACAATTTCTTTGAGGATATCTCGCCCTTTAAGTCCTGGTGTGGGATCGAGCGATCGCCCGATAACTTTTTGGGCAACTTTGCTAGGATACAATGTATATCCCCAATTCCAAACCGCCGGATATATGGTGTTAAAATTGAGTTCATCAAGGCGTTGCAAAGATCCCTTGAGGCGATCGCGCTCAAATAACACATCACTATCAATATTTGTTAACCACACTCCCCTTAACTCAGATTTTGGCGTTGACGGCAGATTAATTTGAGCGTTCAAAGGAAACGACAAAATCAGCGTCGCGATCGCGCTTAAGGTAAGCATAACTATAAACAAAAGAGACTTTCTACTCTGGCGAATATTCCACCAAGAAGAAAACTCAACACACCACTCTACAAACCTTTTCATCATTATTTAAAATGTCTGTGTCAGTGAAGGAAACATTGGCATGATAAATAATATTAATGCTTAATACCAATTTTTTATAAAGCTGCATAGAATTCGATCCCCCCTAGCCCCCCTTATAAAGGGAGGAACCAGAAAAACATATCAAAGTCCCCCTTAAAAAGGGGGATTTAGGGGGATCTAGATATGTGTAACTTCACAT